>JAGCIZ010000071.1 GCA_017648235.1 Paludibacteraceae bacterium | reverse complement strand
TGAAAGATAGCGACAGAATAAACGCTTTGCATCCGCTTTTTAGCGAGTTGTTTGCTTTTGTGAAGAGCAATGATTTGTTACATCACGATTTGGGTCGCATTGAACTTAATGGTAGCGACCTATTTATTAACAATGTGGAAGCAACTTTGGTGAACGACGAAAAGCAACCTCTTGAGGTGCATCGTGATTACATTGACGTACACATTCCTCTTTCAACAACCGAGAGAATCGGATGGAAAGCTTTGTGCGATTGCTCAGCCTTGGATGGAGAGTTTGATGTAGAAAATGACTTTGCGCTTTATCGTGAGGCGCCATCTACAATTGTGGAGGTTAAAGTGGGTGAGTTTTTGGTGGTTTTCCCCGAAGATGCTCATGCACCAATTCTTGGAAATGGAACTTTGAGAAAACTTATAGCAAAAGTAAAAATATATGAATAAAAATATAGGAATTGATCTATCGGTAACACCTTACGGAAAGGTGAGAAATGAAGTTTACGAAATGGCAATTTTGCCTTGGGGTGCTACCGAACCGCATAACCTACATTTGCCTTATCTGACGGATTGTATTCTTTCGCAGCAGGTTGCGCTCGATGCGGCAAGCAAGCTTTATGCATCAACTTCCAAGCGAGTAATGGTTCTTCCGCCTGTGGCTATGGGAGCGCAGAACCCCGGACAGCGCGATTTGAAGTTTTGCATTCATTATCGTTACGAAACTCAGCGTTCCATACTTGCGGATTTGGTGGCATCGCTCCATCATCAAGGGTTGCGCAAGTTGCTCATCATCAATGGTCACGGTGGCAACTCGTTCAAAAGCATGATTCGCGATTTGGCGGTAGACTATCCCGACTTTCTGATTGCTTCTACCGAGTGGTACACCATAGTGCCGCCAAATGGTTTTTTTGAGGAAAAAGACGACCATGCTGGCGAATTGGAAACATCTGTAATGATGCACTATTGCCCCGAGTTGGTCAAACTCTCTGATGCAGGAAGTGGCTCGGCTCGGCCATTTGCACTGTCGTCGCTCAACGAAAAAACGGCTTGGGTGCCTCGCAACTGGGTTAAGGTAACCTCCGACACCGGTATTGGCAACCCTCGCAAAGCTACAGCCGAAAAAGGCAAAGCCTATGCCGAAGCCTTGGTGGAGCGCATTGTGAAACTTCTGCAGGAGCTCATCGAAGCCGATGACTTGTATTAAGAAGGATTTGTAAAATAAAAAAACTCGCATTTGCGAGTTTTTTTTATATGCTTTACCCAAAAAGAATCCGAAAAGCCTCTTCGATGCGCCCAACGGGGAGAATTTCTATTTTGTAATTGTTGGCTTTATAGAGTTTTTCGCGGTAGTTGGGGATAATTATTTTCTTGAAACCGAGTTTTTCGGCTTCTCCTATGCGCTGCTCTATGCGTGCCACGGGGCGTATTTCGCCCGAGAGTCCCACCTCGCCCGCCATGCAGATGCTTTTGTCGATAGCCACATCGAGGTTCGACGATAGCACGGCAGCAAGCACCGCCACGTCTATGCCCGGGTCGTTCACCCTCAATCCGCCGGCTATGTTCAAGAATACATCTTTCTGTGCAAGTTTGAATCCTGCTCGTTTCTCCAGCACAGCAAGAAGCATGTTCAGCCTCCTGACGTCGAATCCTGTAGACGAACGTTGCGGAGTGCCGTATGCTGCCGTACTCACCAGCGACTGAATCTCTATCAAAAAAGGTCTGACGCCTTCTATCGATGCTGCTACAGCCATTCCGCTCAGGTCGCTATCTCCTTGCGAGAGCAGTAGTTCAGAAGGGTTTGTTACCTCGCGCAGCCCATTTTGTCGCATTTCAAAAATAGCCAATTCGTCGGTGCTGCCGAAGCGGTTTTTGTGCGCCCTGAGTATGCGGTACATGTAATGCCTATCGCCCTCAAACTGCAACACGGCATCTACAATATGTTCTAGTACCTTAGGCCCTGCTATGTTGCCATCTTTATTGATGTGCCCAATCAAAAGCACAGGAATGTTGGTCTCTTTGGCAAAACGTAAAAGCGCCACAGCGCACTCTCTCACTTGCGTAATGCTGCCCGGTGAGGAGTCGATGCTTTCGGTCGAAATGGTTTGTATCGAATCCACAATCACAACGTCGGGTTGTGTGTTGCGAATGTGCGTGAAGATTTGTTCTAAAGACGTTTCGCTCACAATGTAGCATTCGCTTTCGGCTTGCTGAATGCGTTCGGATCGCATCTTCAACTGGCTAGCACTCTCTTCGCCCGAAGCATAAAGGATGCGTTTGTTTTTCATCTTAAGTGCCACTTGTAGCACCAAAGTCGATTTTCCGATGCCGGGTTCGCCACCGATGAGCACTAGCGACCCTTCAACCAGTCCTCCGCCTAGAACTCGGTTGAACTCCTCGGAGGTGGTGTCTATGCGTTTTTCGGCCGTGATGGTTACGTCTTTTATCAGTTGCGGTTTTTGCTTGGCAATGTCCGAAAATCCGTGCGGAACTTTCGATGTGTTTGCCGTATCTTTAT
Organism: Paludibacteraceae bacterium; assembly: GCA_017648235.1. Classification (GTDB taxonomy): domain Bacteria; phylum Bacteroidota; class Bacteroidia; order Bacteroidales; family Paludibacteraceae; genus RGIG9608. The sequence continues at coordinate 1,720 of JAGCIZ010000071.1, read as the reverse complement.
GCACAACTTCTTCTGTATAAGTGTTCCATTCGCCACATGAGGGGCATTTGCCAATCCACTTTGCCGATTCGGCTCCGCAATTTTGACACACAAAAACTGATTTCGATTTTGCCATAACAATGTTTTTTTTCAGGAAGAACAAAGGTATAAAAAAACACCGACTAATGGGAATAATGATTTTTTTTATTTGCCCATCAGTCGCAACTTTTCATTACTTTTGTAGACTTTTGTAAAACGTTTTTGAGAGAAAAAAGATGAAAAAAAGAATGAAAGGAGCCGATGCTTTGATGGAAGCACTCCTCCACGAGGGAGTCGATACGGTTTTTGGCTATCCGGGTGGGTCTATTATCACGGTTTATGATAGTTTGAAAAAATATAGTGATAGGTTGCGTCATATTTTGGTGCGTCACGAACAGGGTGCTACGCATGCTGCCGAAGGTTATGCGCGTGTTTCGGGCAAGGTGGGCGTTTGCTTTGTAACAAGTGGACCCGGAGCTACCAACGCCATTACCGGTATTGGCGATGCCATGATTGATAGCACGCCTATTGTGGTGGTGATGGGTCAGGTTGGGGCATCGCTTTTGGGAACAGATGCTTTCCAAGAAATTGACGTTGTAGGTATCACTCAACCTATTACCAAGTGGTCGTACCAAATTCGTCGTCCGGAGGATATTGCTTGGGCAGTTGCTCGTGCGTTTTATATTGCACGAAGCGGTAGACCCGGCCCAGTTGTGCTCGACTTTGCAAAAAATGCACAAATCAGTGAAGTGGACTTTGAACCATCGGTTTGCGATTTTATTCGTAGCTATTTACCTAACCCAGTTGTGCAAGATACTTATGTGCAGCAAGCGGCCGATTTGATAAATTCTGCCAAAAAACCATTTGCTTTGGTGGGACAAGGTGTTGTGCTTGGTAATGCAGAAAAAGAGTTGATGGCATTTCTCGAGAAAGCTGATATCCCCGCAGGTTGGACTTTGCTTGGAGAGTCGGTGATGCCTACTGATTTTCGTTTGAATAAAGGTATGCTCGGAATGCATGGCAACATTGGCCCTAACATGAAAACCAACGAATGTGATGTGCTTATTGCTATCGGAATGCGTTTTGATGATAGGGTGACGGGCAATTTGAATACCTATGCCAAACAAGCAAAAGTAATTCATTTGGATATTGATGCGTCGGAGTTGAATAAAAATGTTGCAACTACTGTTCCTTTGCTTGGTAATGTCAAAGAGGTGTTGCCAAAACTGACTGAAAAGGTTCAGCCTAATAACCACTCCGAGTGGATCGACTCGTTTGCTGTTTACGAGGAGAGAGAAAAAAACGAAGTAATCAGTAAAGAACTTATGCCTCAAAGCGGAAATTTGAAAATGGGCGAAGTGGTGGCTGCAGTGTCGGAGGCGGTGAATCACGACGCTGTGTTGGTAACCGATGTTGGTCAGAACCAAATGATGGCTGCTCGTTACTTTAAGTTTCGTCGTTCGCGTAGTGTGGTAACATCAGGTGGACTTGGAACCATGGGCTTTGGACTTCCTGCTGCCATTGGAGCCAAAGTGGCATGCCCAGATCGTACGGTTTGTTTCTTTACTGGCGATGGTGGTATTCAGATGACTATTCAAGAACTTGGAACCATAATGCAAGAACAAACGGGAGTGAAAATTATTTTGATGAACAACAATTGGCTGGGAATGGTGCGTCAGTGGCAGGAGTTGTTCTACGAATC
>JAGCIZ010000070.1 GCA_017648235.1 Paludibacteraceae bacterium | reverse complement strand
CAAACGTAAATTCTTGTTGGTATGCATTGCAAAGTATGAAAACACCTGTTGTGCTTATTCTTGGCGGTACCGACAAGGGCAACGACTATTCGGAAATAGAAATGCTCGTTCGCGAAAAAGTTCATACACTTATCTTCATGGGCGAAGACAATTCTAAACTGATTGATTTTTGGAAAGACCATTGCACTTGTCCAATGTACGATGTTCATTCTATAGAAGAATGCGTGGCAAAAGCTTACGAGGTGGCTCAAAGAGGCGATACAGTATTGCTTTCACCATGTTGTGCAAGCTTTGATTTGTTCAAAAATTACGAAGACCGCGGCGAACAATTCAAAAAAGCAGTAAGAAACTTATAAAAAAATAAACTCTGCATATATATGGCCAACATTTTAAAGAAATTTATAAAAGGAGACCTAACTATATGGATTATTTTTGGTCTTTTCTTTGTCTTTTCAAGCGTAGAAATGTTTAGCATCACACACGATGATGCTATTCGCCATATAATGTTCTTGATTGCAGGTTTTTTGATAATGATAGGAGCTCATATTATACCTTACAAATGGCTTAGAGCGGTATCATTCGTAATTTTATTTATGTCGTGGATATTGCTTATTTATTCAAAATTCGATGGTATGACTATTAACTCCACCGACCGTTGGATAAAAATTTTCGGTATTCAGTTTCAGCCTTCGGAGTTTGCCAAACTTGGGCTCATTATTGTGGCGGCCGATTTCATTGATCGTGCAAAAAAAAGCAAACTTTACTCCGATAATTACTATTGGATTCTGATAGGTATTTCAGCCATTACTTGCGGACTTATTCTTATCGACAATTTTTCAACAGCATTTTTGCTTGCCGCAATCATCTTTTTTATGCTTATTTTGGGAGGATTTTATAAAAAAACCTTACTGACAGCTTTATTTTTGATCACTTTGCTCGGCTCAATTGTTCTTTTGTCCATAGCCTTTCCTAAAGTTGCAGATATTTTACCCGATCGCTTCACTACTTGGAGCAGTCGTGTGGATAATTTTGCTGATAATTCTTTTGATGTGGGCGAAAATCTGGAGAATCTACAAGAAGTTAGTGGAAAAATTGCTATTGCTAGAGGAGGAACTTTTGGTGTTTTCCCCGGAAATGGAGAAGCAAGAAAAGTAATGTACGGCTACTACAACGACTTTATCTATGCTTCCATAATTGAAGAAACTGGATTGTTCGGCGGAATCTTGATCATAATACTTTTTTTAGCATTACTATTCCGAGCTGGAATTATTGCCAACAAGTGCAAATCAACATTCCCTGCTATCGTGGTTCTTGGGCTGGCATCTATGATTACAACACAAGCACTGATAAACATGTTAGTTGTGGTAGGCGCAATTCCAGTAACTGGTCAACCATTGCCTTTTGTTAGTAGAGGAGGAACCTCTATTTTTATTACTTGCATTTATCTTGGAATGATGCAAAGTGTTGCACGATATTCTTCACAAGCCAATGAAAACGAAGACTTTGTGGAATATAAACTCAATGAAGAAAATGTTGAATCTTTAGATACAAACAACCATGAAGAAAACGAATTTCAGATTTTTGATTAGTGGAGGTGGCACAGGCGGACATATTTTTCCTGCTGTAAGTATTGCCAATGCATTGCGTGAGATGCACCCAAGTTGTGAGATTCTTTTTGTAGGCGCTCTCGGGCGAATGGAGATGGAGCGTGTGCCTGCAGCGGGTTACGATATTATAGGCTTACCGGTGCAGGGATTCGACCGTAAGAATTTGTTCCGCAACATTCCTATTCTTTGGAATTTGATGAAAAGCATGAGAAAAGTTCGCCAAGTTATCAAAGATTTTCGTCCCGATGTGGCTATTGGTGTAGGTGGATATGCAAGCGGTGCGGCTATGAAGGTGGCAGCACGTATGGGCATTCCTGTGCTTTTGCAAGAACAAAACGGTTTTGCCGGTGTAACAAATAAATTGCTAAAAAACGATGCCGCAAAAATTTGCGTTGCGTACGAAGGTATGGAGCGATTTTTTCCAGCCGAAAAAATAATTCTTACCGGAAATCCTGTTCGTCAGAATCTGACACAAGGTTCTCGTGAAGAGGCATACGAACATTTTTCGCTCTCGCCGGAGAAAAAAACATTGCTCATTATTGGCGGAAGTCTTGGAGCAAGAACGATTAATAATAGCGTAAAAAAACATCTGCAACAGCTTGCTGAGAGTGGTGTGCAAGTGATTTGGCAAACAGGTAAGTTTTACATCGACGATTGCCGAGCAGAAGCCGAAAAAACAGCTAACCCAAATCTGATTGTTACCGACTTTGTGAGCCGAATGGATCTGGCGTATGCGGTAGCCGATTTGGTAATTTCACGTGCTGGAGCAAGTAGCATTTCGGAACTTTGCTTGCTTGGCAAACCAAGTGTTTTGGTGCCATCGCCCAACGTAGCGGAAGACCACCAAACACACAACGCTATGGCTTTGGTGCGGAAAAATGCGGCTGTGCTGGTAAAAGATGCTGATGCAGAAAACAACTTGATAGCAACAGCACTCGATTTGCTTTCTAATGCTGAAAAATTGGAAGAACTTTCGGCTAATGTTCTTACCTTGGCTGAACGCAACTCTGCTCGCCGCATTGCCGACGAAGTGATGAAGCTCGTGAAACAATAAAAAAAACTCTTTATGAAAACGTATCTGATAGAAAAATTCAAAAGTTTAAAATCGAAAATTGAACTTTTAGACCAAAAAGCCGAAATACAAAAAATAGAGGATGAAGTAAAAAATATTTTATGTAAAAATCCTTGGCACGTTTTTAACGATGGCGACCAAAATGAATTGTATTTGTTCGACGAGAATAATACGCTTTCAATCATATATTCAGGAAAGGTTACTAAAGCAGAGTGGAAGTATGTAAAAGAGTTGAAAAGTGTAGAAATCACTACAAAAGACCAAATCTATATGCTACAAATGGCTTGGTTCGAAAATACCGACCTCCTATGTATGCGACTATATGGTACAGACGAATATTGCTTTATGATAGAAGACAAGAAGTGGGACACTTGTGGGTTTAAGCAACTATCGGATGTTACGAATCATATTTTAGCAATAGAAAAACAAAAAGAGCAACTGCGTATAGTGGCTGCAAAACGAGCAGAAGAACAGCGGCAGGAACTTAAACGGCAACGTATTGAAAAAGAAAAAGCAAAAGCAAAAGCAAGGCGTGAAAAAGAACGTATAAAAGATGCAAAAAAAAGACTCTCGGTGGAGAGAAAAAAATGGGAGGAAGAAGCAGAAAATTTAGAAGAAGTACAACTTTTAATTTCTAAAAAAGAGTCTTTTGATAAATATAGTGACCATGGTCTATTTCTATTAATACTAGTTATTATCCTCTTAGTCTTCTTTGTGTGTGTTATAATCTTCGACGACGAAGATCATAAGGTACTTATATATATATGGCTATTTATTCAACTTTTGTGGTTTATAATATTCTCAATATTTGATGTGAAATCTTACAAAATAAGAGATAAAATAGATGAGATAAAAACAGAATATGTAAAGAAAAAAGAAAGTGAATGGTGTCTTCAGGAGAATATAGATTTTTGAAAGAACAACAACAAGATTATAGAAAAGAAATACGGTGCGAGTGTACGATTGCGGATATTCTGAAGGTGAATATTTCGTAACCGTTTGCACGCAGGAGCGTGAGCATTATTTTGGCGAAATAGAAAATGGCGAAATGAACAGCTCTTCGTCCGACGAACAGTATATGGCACTGATAGGAGCTTTGCGTCAAGCGTTGAAAGCCTTGGCAAAGAAAATAGAACCCAAAGTTTACGAATACGGATTTTTGAAATAAGGAATAATGTGGATTTTAACAGATAATAAAAGAGAGGGTTACAAAGCGTAACCCTCTCTTTTATTTATCCGAGTTTAGAAAATTGTTACTTTTCTTCTTTCAAAGCTTTTTTCTCTTTGCGAGCTTGAATGTCGTATGTCAAAGGAACTGCAACAAACAATGTTGAGTAAACACCGAATACGATACCTGCCAACATAGCGAACAAGAATCCACGGATGGTTTCGCCACCAAAAATAAACATTGCCAAAAGTACGATACCTGTACTCAATGATGTGCTAAACGTACGAACTAGCGTTGTGTTGAGCGACATGTTGATGAGTTCTTTTCTGTCGCGTTTCTGATAAAGTCCCATGTTTTCACGAATACGGTCGAAAATTACCACTGTATCATTGATTGAGTATCCTACAATTGTTAAGATAGCAGCAATAAATGTTTGATCAATTTCCAACGAGAAAGGCATGATAGAGTAGAGCAATGAATAAAGTCCCAAAATAATTAATACGTCGTGGAACAATGCTGCAACTGCACCTAGCGAGAACGAAAGGTTTCTGAATCGGATTAAAATATACAACCCGATAACAACCATTGACAAAAGAATTGACCAAATAGCAGAAACCTTGATGTCTTTTGCAACTGTAGGTCCTACCTTTTGAGAACTTTGAATTCCAAAGTTCTCACTTTTGTCATCATCAGCCAAAATATATTGTCCTTCGTTTACACAATAGCTTTCAAGGAACATCTGTTTTGTAACTTCAGGAGCAATGTTGTTTGATGCTTTAAGTGTTTCGTAAAGAATGTTTTCGATTTGTTCATCAACATTTTCGTCAATACTATTGATCAAATAGTTTGTTGAGAAACGTACTTGATTTGCTTCTCCCATTGTAATCACGCTTACCTGAGATTCTGTAAATACGTTTGAAAGTGTTTCTCTCAATTCGTCGATATTTACTGGTTGTTCAAAGCGTATTACATAATTACGTCCACCACTGAAGTCGATACCTTGTTTCAATCCTCTTGTACTAAGAGAAATAACTGTAATTATAATCAATGCACCCGACAAAATATATCCAAATTTGCGAGCTTTGATGAAGTCGAAATTAGTGTTCTTAAACCATTTTTTAGTGATGATGGTTGTGAATTTAAGTTCTGGCATTTTTTCGCGAGAACAGATTCTATCAAAAATCAAACGAGTGATTAAAGTAGATGTGAACAACGATGTGATGATACCAATGATTAACGTTGTAGCGAAACCTTTAATAGGTCCAGTTCCGAATACGAACAGAATAATACCTGTCAATAGCGTTGTAACATTGGAGTCAATAATTGCAGAATAAGCATTTTTGTATCCATCGGAAATCGCTTTCTTCAAATTCTTTCCTGCAGTTACTTCTTCTTTTATACGTTCGTAAATTAATACGTTAGCATCAACCGCCATACCAAGAGTAAGAACGATACCTGCAATACCAGGAAGTGTAAGTACTGCTTGGAACGAAGCCAAAATACCCATCAAGAAGAATACGTTGACAACCAATGCAAAATCGACAATCAAACCAGGAAGAACTCCATATGCAAAAATCATGTAAATTAATACTAAGATAAAGGCAATGATGAAAGATATCATACCATCATTGATTGCTGTTTGACCTAGAGAAGGACCAACAACATCTTCCTGAACAATGCGTGCAGGAGCAGGCATTTTACCTGATTTCAAAACATTAGCCAAGTCTTTTGCCTCGGTTTGAGTGAATTGTCCTGAAATTTCAGAACTTCCCCCTGTGATTTCTCCGTTAACTCGTGGATAAGAGTAAACATAATCATCCAAAACAATAGCAATGCATTTTCCAATGTTTTCTTTTGTCAATCGAGCCCAAACTTTGCTTCCTTCTGCATTCATACGCATATGAACTCTCGAAGCAGAAGAATATTGGTCAAAGTCTGCATTTGCATCAGTAATCACATCACCTTCAAGTGGAGCACGACCTTCGCGGTTTGTAACTTTAATGGCTACAAGTTCAAAAACTTCTGCCGAATTTTCATCAGCAATGCTTTTAACTGTCCATTTCAAAGACAAGTCGCGAGGGAAAAGATCTTTAATTTGTTTTGTTTGAAGATATGAGTTTACTTTAGCAGTGTCTGTTGCCAAAGCCGCACCCACTGCTGGACCAGGACGAACTTGTCCTCCATCAGAATAGATGTTTAGAACAGCAAAAAGAGGATTTTCTTTTTTGAATTCTT
>JAGCIZ010000069.1 GCA_017648235.1 Paludibacteraceae bacterium | reverse complement strand
GTTGGTGGCCGTGAAGTAGCTTATATGTACGGAATGTACAAAAAATTGGCTCAAGAAAATACTGGAACTTTCACTGGTAAAGGTTTAGAATTTGGAGGATCTTTGATTCGTCCAGAAGCTACAGGTTATGGAAATATCTACTTCTTGATGAATATGCTTGAACGCAAAGGAATCAAAGATTTGAAAGGTCAAACTATTTGTATTTCTGGTTCTGGAAATGTGGCAACATATACTGCACAAAAAGCTATTGAGTTGGGTGGTAAGGTTGTAACAATGTATGACTCTAACGGATATATCTACGATCCAGACGGAATAACTCAAGAAAAATTGGATTACATTTTTGAATTGAAAAATGTATATCGTGGCCGTATTAAAGAATATGCTGAAAAATATGGTTGCAAATATGTTGAAGGAGGTCGTCCATGGGGAGAAAAATGTACAATTGCATTGCCTTCTGCTACACAAAATGAGTTGAATGGAGAGGATGCAAAAAAACTTGTTGCAAATGGCGTTATTGCAGTTTCTGAAGGAGCAAATATGCCTTCTACTCCTGAAGCAATTGAAGTTTTCTTGAATGCAAAAATATTGTATGCTCCTGGAAAAGCAGCTAATGCCGGTGGTGTATCTGTTTCAGGATTGGAAATGACTCAAAATTCTATGAAAATTTCATGGACCAAAGAAGAAGTTGATTCGAAACTAAAAGCAATCATGAAGGATATTCACGAAGCTTGTATCAAATATGGTTCAGAAGCCGATGGATATGTGAACTATGTTAAAGGTGCAAACATTGCTGGATTTATGAAAGTTGCAAAAGCAATGATGGCTCAAGGAGTATTGTAATATGATATATTGACTGAAAAGAAAAAGGAGAAAGTAGTGTCTCCTTTTTTTTGTACTTCTAAATTATACTTTATAACGATCTTCCCATAAGAAGTTGAGCCATTCTCCCATTTTTTTCTCTTGTGGAGATCCTTGAATTTCCCAAAACTTCATTGATTCTGCTTCGTTAGGCAAAAAGTCTTGTTTTGCAAAGTGGTTTTTGTAATCGTGAGAGTATCTGTAGTTTTCTCCATATCCAAGCTCTTTCATTAGTCGTGTTGGTGCATTCCGAAGAGAAAGAGGAACTGGTAGATTTCCAGATGATTTAACAAAATCTAAGGCTTTGTCGATGGCAAGATAAGCCGAATTGCTTTTTTGAGATGCGGCAAGATAAATTGTGGTTTCGGCAAGAATTATTCTTCCTTCTGGCCAGCCAATTTTTTGCAAAGCCTCGAAACATGAATTTGCAAGCAGTAATGCATTTGGATTTGCTAGTCCAATATCTTCCGCAGCAGAAATGATGAGTCTTCGGGCAATAAATTTAGGGTCTTCTCCTCCTGCTATCATTCTTGCCAACCAATATATAGCTGCATCAGGATCGCTTCCACGAATCGACTTTATAAATGCAGAAATAATATCGTAATGTAATTCTCCGTTTTTGTCGTAATCGGAAAAATTTTGTTGAAGTTTTTCGGTGATAAGGTCGTCGGTAATTTCAATATCTCCGTCAGGGATGGAGTTTGTTACTAATTCTATAATGTTTAGCAATTTTCTTGCGTCACCTCCAGAATATCTAAAAAGTGCATTCTCTTCTTTTATCGTAATCTTACGTTTTTTTAATTCGCTGTCGATTGTTAATGCTCTTTCTAGTAATTTTTTCAAATCGTCTTTTTCAAGAGATTTGAGTACAAAAACCTGACAACGAGAGAGTAGTGGAGTGATGATTTCAAATGAAGGATTCTCTGTAGTTGCTCCGATAAGGATGAAAATTCCTTTTTCTATTGCTCCAAGAAGCGAGTCTTGTTGCGATTTACTAAAACGATGAATTTCATCAATAAAAAGAATAGGGACTTTGTTGTCAAAAAAACGATTATTCTTTGCTTTATCAATAACTTCTCGTACATCTTTTACACCAGAGGTTACTGCGCTAAGCGTGTAGAAAGGTCTATTTAATTGTTCCGAAATAATTTGAGCTAATGTGGTTTTTCCTACTCCAGGAGGTCCCCATAGAATAAAAGAAGAAACTCTTTTGGATTCTATCATTTGACGCAAGATAGCATCTTTTCCCACGAGATGGGTTTGTCCGATATATTCATCGATATTTCTAGGTCTTATGCGCTCGGCTAAAGGTTTCATATAGATGTTATTGTGCTACAAAATTAAAAAAAGTATTTTTTCTTTACAAAAATGCAATATAGAGTGTTGATGTAAAAGAAAAACTTTTTATCTTTGCTACGTTTTTTAGGTATTTCAAAGTAAAAAAAGAAAAATATGATGAAAAAAATTGCATTTATCGTGGTTGTTGCAATGTGTGCTTTTTGGTCTTGCAACAAAGAAAGTGTGAATACTCCTATTGAGAAAATTGAATTTGGATTCGTCTCGGAAGATCAATCAGTTATTGAAAAATATGGCATTAAGGAAGATGGTATCTTTGTTGGTGTTAATAACACAAAAGTTACGAATGTAAATCAATTCCCTGTTTATGCAAAAAGAACGGATTTGAAGTATTCTTCTGCAAACCCTGCAATTGCAAAAATTGACGAGCTTGGTATTGTTACTGGTGTTGGAAAAGGTGTGACTTCTGTGTTTGCAGAGTCTGTTGATGGAACTTTAAAAACTG
>JAGCIZ010000068.1 GCA_017648235.1 Paludibacteraceae bacterium | reverse complement strand
TTTTGAAAAAGGAACAAAAGATGTTCAGTTTTTGTATTCCAAAAATGGATTTTCTTTTTATGTGCGATATCCACAAATGAAATAACTTTAAATAGAAGCGATCAATGAAAAAAACGTTGTGGTTTTACATATTGTTTATGCTGTTTCTACTGACTTTAGGAACTATGATTTTTCTCTACGATAAGGGTTCTCTACATGAAATGTTGACCATTAATTGGATTTCGAAATGTAGTGCAAATGTTGTTTCGTTTACAGATGTATTTTTCAAATACATAACCGAAGTTGGAGGAAATGTTCCTTTTATAGTGGCGGCAATTTTTTTGTTTTATAGGTTTGGATATGCTTATTTTATATTGCTTTCTCAATTAGCTGTAACACTTGTAGTTCAACCGATAAAGCATATCTTAAATGTGCCTCGCCCAAAGGTGTTTTTTGCTGAAAATTTTCCTGATGTTATTTTGCATCAAGTTGATGGCGTTAGTGTGCATTCGATGCTAAGTTTTCCTAGCGGTCATACTGCCTCTGTTTTTGCCTTTATGTTGGCTCTTTCGCTTATTTGCAAGCGAACTTGGACTTCGGTGACTTTTCTTCTGATTGCGGTGCTAGTTGGTTATTCTCGTATTTACCTTTCTCAACATTTTGCTGAAGATGTTTTAGTTGGATCAGTTATTGGTGTTGTGGTAACGCTTCTAACTTATTGGTTTTATTCGCATAAAACTTACGAATGGCAAGAGGAAAATCTTTATTCCATATTCAAGAAAAAATAATTTTGCTTGTAATTTATTTTTGAAAACATTTTATTTACCTTTGAGAAATTAAATTTTCAAAAGATGGATATTTTAACGGTTATATTGTTGTTAGCGGCTGGTTTGGGACTTATTTTGATGGAATTGTTCTTGCTCCCTGGACTTTCTTTTGCTGGTATTTGTGGGATTGCGGCATTGGTTGGGGCGGATTATCTAGCTTATGTAAATATAAGTTCAACGGCAGGACACATAGTACTTTTTGTAAGTTTGGGAATTTTGGCTCTTGGTGTTTATCTATTTATCAAGGCAAGAACTCTTGAAAAAATGGCACTTACTACTGATATTGAAAGTAAAGTGGATTTGATTTCGGATAAAATTAAACTTGGAGATAAAGGCAAAACAACATCACGTTTGGCTCCTATGGGTAGGGTCTTTATCAATGATATAACTGTTGAGGCAAAATCCACTGTAGGGTTCATTGAAGAGAATCAAGAAGTAGAGGTGATAGAAATAAATGGTAATATTGTTACTGTAAAATAATCTTTCCTATATAGAAACCTTTTAATTGCATAAATATTATGAACTTATTTGAAATTATTTTGTTGTCGGTGGTGGCTATTTGCGCCATTGTGTTTTTCTATTATGTGCCTTTCTTGTTGTGGGTATCGGCAAAAGTATCGGGAGTAAGCATTTCGCTTATTCAGTTGTTTTTAATGCGTATTCGTAAAGTTCCGCCATACAAAATTGTGGAGTGTATGATTGAGGCGCACAAAGCAGGTCTGAAAGATGTGAAAAGGGATAGTTTAGAAGCTCACTATTTGGCAGGAGGAAATATTGTACGTGTTGTTCATGCGCTTGTTTCTGCAAACAAAGCTAATATTGACTTGACATTCCAAATGGCAACGGCTATTGACTTGGCAGGTCGTGATGTTTTCGAAGCTGTGCAAATGTCGGTTAACCCAAAGGTTATTGATACTCCTCCTGTTACGGCTGTGGCTAAAGATGGTATACAACTTATAGCTAAAGCAAGAGTAACGGTTCGTGCTAATATCAAGCAGTTGGTTGGTGGAGCAGGGGAGGATACTATTTTAGCTCGTGTAGGTGAGGGAATTGTTTCTTCGATTGGATCAAGCGATTCTCATAAGTCTGTCCTTGAAAACCCAGATTCGATATCAAAACTTGTATTGAGAAAGGGATTAGATGCAGGAACAGCTTTTGAGATTCTTTCAATTGATATTGCTGATATTGATATAGGTAAAAATATCGGTGCTCAACTTCAAATGGATCAAGCAGAGGCAGACAAAAATATTGCCCAAGCTAAAGCAGAAGAGCGTAGAGCAATGGCAGTGGCTTTGGAACAGGAAATGAAAGCAAAAGCTCAAGAAGCGCGAGCAACTGTGATTCAAGCGGAGGCAGAGGTTCCTCAAGCAATGGCGGAAGCGTTCCGTTCTGGAAACTTAGGAATTATGGATTATTATAAAATGAAAAATATAGAGGCAGATACTGCAATGCGAGATTCAATTGCAAAGCCTCTTGCAAAACAACCTAAGAAATAATCTAAAATTAGACGTTGTAATGAAAACCATCAAAAAAACAGTTGTTCTTTTTGGTGGTTTTTTGTCAAAAGTAGGCGATGAATTTTCTTTATAACACACCGTTTTTTCGGATTTGTTTGGCATTGATTATTGGCATTCTATTAAACGAAACTGATATTCAAAAGCCTTTGTTTATCGCTTCTATTTTTATTTCAATTTGTACTTTTTTAATTTACAAACTGATTTCTTCTTATCAAAAGCAGTGGATTTTTGGTGTTGCTGTATTTTTTGCTTTTATCTCAATAGGAACTTTTATTGCTTTCTTTAGTGAACAAAAAAAACGTTTTCCACTAGAAAATGTTGAAGGTTTTTTCGAGGTAGAATTATTGGAAAATCCTATAGAAAAACCACGTTCGTATTTGTGTAGAGTGAAAACAATATCGTTTTCTGATTCTATCTGTACGTCGGAAACAAAGGGAAATGCTATTCTTTATTTGCAAAAAGATAGTTTGGTATCTCAACTTCGTCGTAATGATGTTTTGCTGGTACATACTAAATTTACAAAACCTTCTTTGAAAGGAAATCCTGAAGAGTTTGATTTTGGAAAATATCTCTCTCGAAAAGGATTCGGTGGGACTGCGTATATTTCATCCAAAAAATGGAAAAAAGTAGGTCATAATGAGCAGTTTTCAATTAAAAATTTAGCCGAAGATGCAAGAAATTATTTACTGAACATTTATAAAAATTGCAATATTTCCGACAACGAATTTGGGATTTTAGCTGCACTTACATTGGGTTATAAAGATGCACTGACGCCCGAACTGCGTGAAAGCTTTAGTACAACTGGAGCAATGCACGTTTTGGCAGTTAGCGGGTTGCATGTGGGGATCATTTATATGATACTTGGTTTCTTTTTTGGTTTTCTGGGGAAGAATCGTCGTCAGGTTATTTTGAAGAACATAATAATTATCATTTTTCTTATTGTTTATGCTTTTTTGACAGGACTTTCTCCTTCTGTTTCTCGTGCTACTTTAATGTTTTCACTTATGGCTTTGTGGAATGCCATAGGGCGGAAATCGCAGATTTATAATACTATTTTCTTCTCTGCATTTGTTTTGTTACTGCTAAATCCCGATTATTTATTTGATGTTGGATTTCAGTTGAGTTACAGTGCAGTAATTGCAATAGTGTTTTTTCAGCCAAAGTTGTCTGCAGTTTGGCAACCTCAAAATAGAGTTTTGCGTTGGTGTTGGGAGTTGGTTTGTGTTTCATTGGTAGCTCAAGTAGGAACGGCTCCTTTTTCTATTTATTATTTTCATCAGTTCCCAACATATTTTTTGCTATCCAATTTTGTGGTTATTCCTGCTGCATCTGTAATTATTTATTCTGCAGTGTTATTATTAGTTTTTTCGTCTGTTCCATTTTTAAATGTTGTGCTTGCATTTCTTTTGAAGTGGGTATTGAAAATTATGTATTTTTTGATATCAAGTATCGAACATTTGCCTTTTGCTTTGAGTAAAATTTATATTGATGAATTTCAACTTTTAGCTCTTTATCTGATGGTTATTTTGTTCGGAGCTTACGTGGTTAATCGCAGATTTATATTGTTTTATCTTTCATTAAATTGTTGTTTATTGTTTTTTGTAATAAGGTTGGTTACTCATTACAATTCTATTTCTCAACAACAAATGATAATTTTTTCTTCTTCCAAAGCCAATGTTATAAATCTTGTTTCGTTTTCGGAAAATGTGGTGATTTGTAGTGATGCTGATGAAGCAAGGCAACTTGCGGAAGTTTATTGGTTGAAAGAAAGAACTACTGCACCTACTTTTATTGCAGATACATTACTTTCTCAAACAGCATTTGTTTTTGATGATAAACGCTATTTGGTGTTGACAAAATCTATCCCTAAACGTTTTAGTAGACAGCAAAAACTTAACGTGGATAACTTGATTATTTCTCGTAAAATTTTTGTCGATTCGTTGCTGTTTTCTCGGTTTGATAGTTTGGAAACTGTTAGCGCAACAGACAATGTTCCTACATACATCCGTCGGAGAGTAGAAAATGTAAGGAACAAGTTTTCTCCTAAAAAGAATTAAGTTAAGGTTGTTTTTCTTGTTTTAAAACCTCAATAGCCTTTTCTACGCACTTATCGTTACGGAGATTGTATTGAATAGTGCCTTTTTGGAAATAGTAGCGTTTTATAATTTCAAAGTTGATAAAATCAATAATATCAGCCTTGTTTTCCTCCATTTCTTTTTCGATGTTTGGTTTAAGTTTATCTGATATTGATTTTATTTCGTCAGCAATTAGTGCTTCGTAACCTTCCATTTTTGCATATTCTTTCAATACGTTTATTGTTTCTTCACATTCAGGTTTGTAAGTGAAATTTTTCTCCTTTACAAAAGCAATAAACTCCTTGAAATCTTGCTCTGTAATAGAAAAAACATCTATGGGAGCTATTTGTCGGTGTTTTCTTGCATAATTCGTAGCGAAATCAAATATTAGCATTTGAGAATAGAGATGAAATGATACGTTGATGTCTTTTTGGGGTGCAGAAACAATAGAATCAGGAGTTATTCCTCCTCCTCCAAGAACCATTCGACCCGATTTTGTATAAAATACATTTTTTGAACTATCAGAACTGTTTTTTGACGAATTGTTGTAATTAATTGCTTGTACGCATCGTCCACTTGGCGTATAATATCTTGCAATTGTGAATTTCAAGAAACCTTTTCCAGGAAGTTCTCTGACACTTTGCACTAAACCTTTACCAAATGTTTTGGTACCAATAATAGTTGCTCTATCCAAGTCCTGAAAAGCTCCTGCCAAAATTTCTGATGCCGATGCCGATGATCCATTTGTCAAAATAACCAATGGCATTGTTCCATATACAGGATCCAAAGTTGTTTTGTACGAAAAGTTTTGATCATCATCCTTTCCTTTCGTAGAAACTATTTCAGTGTTTTTTGGAACAAACAACGAAGCAATTTTACAAGCCTCATTTATTAAACCTCCCCCATTGTTTCTTAAATCTATGATTAAAGAGGAGATATTGTTCTTCTTCACCAAGCTATCAAGTGCTTGTCGGAATTCTATTGTTGCCTTATCAGTAAACTCCGATAACTGAATAAAACCAATATTATCGTCTACCACACCAAAATAAGGAACAGGATGCAATTGAATTTTTTTTCTAACGATAGTTTTCTTCAGATTTTTTTTCTCTCCTGGTCTTCTAATTGTTAAATCAAGTTGCGTACCTGGAACTCCTTTAAGCAAATTGCTTACTTCTGAGGTATTCTTTCCTTCAAGGCTTTTTCCATCAATTTCCAATAACACATCACCGCAACGCAAATCTGCCGTTTGAGCTGGCATTCCTTCATATGGTTCTGAGATAATAACCTCTTTTCCTCTTTGCATAATTAAAGCTCCAATTCCACCATATTCCCCAGAAGTCATTAACTTCAACTCTTCTTCTTTACTTTCTGGAATATAAACAGTGTAAGGATCCAATTCCGACAACATATAATTGATACTACCTTGTACCAACGATGTATAGTTTACCGAGTCTACATAAAGTTGATCAATAATATGTAAAATAGAACTGTAATTATCCAAATTTTTGGATATCTCAAACGTTTTTTGATTGCTATTTTGAGCGTTTGACAAATAGCAAAAGATTAACGCCAATATGCAAACAATGTGTTTTTTCATTCTTTTTTTCTTACAACACTATATTTACAATTTTTCCTGGAACTACAATCACCTTTCTAGGAGATTTGCCATCAAGATATTTTTGAGTTTGCTCGTTGGCAAGAGCTGTTTTTTCAACATCTTCTTTGCTCATATCAGCTGGCATTTCGAGTGTAAAACGCACTTTCCCGTTGAACGAAATAGGATATTTTACGCTTGATTCTACCAAATATTCTTCGTTGCAAATAGGGAACGTAGCATCGCAAACTGTAGTGTCATTGCCCAAGCGATGCCAAAGTTCTTCGGCAATGTGTGGAGCAAATGGTGCAATAAGCACTGCAAGTGGCTCAAGTATTTCACGTTTGTTGCACTTGAGTTGCGAAAGTTCGTTTTGACAAATCATAAATGCAGACACCGACGTATTGAATGAAAAATGCTCAATATCGAACGTAATTTTCTTAATTGTTTTATGCAATGTTTTCAACTCTTCTGCCGAAGGTTGCTCATCGCTAACATTTTCGTACATTGCCCAAAGGCGACGCAAAAAGCGGTGAACTCCATCAATCCCGTTGGTGTCCCAAGGTTTCGATTGTTCCAATGGACCAAGGAACATCTCGTAGAATCGCAATGTATCTGCGCCATATCGCTCAACTATATCATCAGGATTTACCACGTTGAACATTGATTTTGACATTTTCTCAACTGCCCAACCGCAAACATATTTTCCATTTTCAAGGATAAATTCTGCATCCTTATATTCTGGCATCCAATTGCGGAAACGCTCAATGTTAAGAACATCGTTTGCCACAAGATTTACATCTACGTGAATTTGTTGCGTTTCATATTCATCTTTCAAGTTGAGCGACACAAACTTATTTGTCCCTACAACACGATAAACAAAATTACTTCTTCCTTGAATCATTCCTTGGTTGATAAGTTTTTGGAATGGTTCATCTTTGCAAATTACGCCCAAATCGAACAAAAATTTATTCCAAAAACGGCTATAAATCAAGTGTCCTGTAGCATGTTCTGTTCCACCAATATACAAATCTACATTTT
>JAGCIZ010000067.1 GCA_017648235.1 Paludibacteraceae bacterium | reverse complement strand
TGATACGAACTTGCACAAAACTACAATTCTGACAATTGTTCTCCACTCGAACTCCAGGCTGAAAATTCAACCCTTGTGCCAAACAAGTTGCATTATTTAGTTCAAATACTTTTGGAGTAAGCACGTTAACAATGTTTGAAGCCTCGCGACGTTTAACCTCACCGCGATTGGTACTTACAACCACATTATCCAGCAAAATGGCGTCTTCTTCCATCTCAAAATCAATTTCTTGAGTAGAACCCAATGTAATAGAAATGTTTTTTGTAATGGTAGAATAACCCATCGAACTAACTACCATTTCGTAATTCCCCTCTGGAAGATTTTCCAAGAAATAATGCCCCGAAGCATCGGTTGTTGTTCCAATTGTTGTGCCTTTAATCATTATATTTACAAAACTTAAATGTTCATTGGTGTTTTTGTCCACTACATGCCCTACAATATGTGCGTCAGTTTCTTTTGCAATAAGTGAATTAAAAGCAACTAATAAGCAGCATAGAATTGATATTTTTTTCATGATTGTTTATTTTTCTAACTAGTAAACTTTTCACGACAAAAGTACTCCAACTCAATGCATGTAAACAATCCCATAAAGTGGGTATTTTTACGTTGAGCAGTAACCTAAAATAGGTATGAATCCTATTGTTTAGAGTATTGATGATTTTAGTTGTTCTAAGCCAGAGAGTGAACAACTTTTTATCAATTAATTATGTGTTCGTGAACAAGTAAATTTGCAGAACTGAAGTTCCATACAAAAATTAAGAAAAATGAAACCTGAATGATATTTTTGTTCTTTTACTCACAAAATTCCATTTGATTGATAACCTATTATCCTACATTTAAGTCTGTATTCTTAAGTAGGATTTCTATTTTTTTTTCATCTTTAATAGATGGAAAAACTTCGTTAGTAAACCATTCAACTAGATTATCATCTCTTTGAACAGAAGTGGAATTATTGCAAAAAACGTTTACACTAAAGTATTCGAAATAATTTTTTGCTACGGAAATATCATTCAAAATCTGCTCTTTTGTATGGTCTTTTGTACAGATAAGTAGACAAACTCCCTGAAAATATTTTGCAATTGTTTCCGCAGAAACATTTTGTAGAATTCCTTTGTTCCATTTGTTTCGTAGATTTCCATCAAAACTTTCTATTCCACAACGAAATTTTACTTTCGCAGGTGCGAATTGTTTGGCAAACTCAGAAAGTTTATTTCGGTACATATAATGGGCCTCAAACCAAAGCGTATGAATATGTTTTTCTTTTATTAAGTCTTGTATCGCAGATATTGTTTCGGCATCGAGTTCCATTGCCGAACCTGAGTTTATTATGTCCAAGACTCCAAATTTCCCAGTTACTTGACTAAGAATTTTTTTGTTTAAATCATATGGAGTAACGCTTTTATCTGTATGATAATCGCAGAAAGTACACTTTCTCCATCGGCAACCAGTTCCTTGCAAAAGAACAAATTCTCTTGGCATTTTTTCTTTGATTTCAGCATAGCGATTCATAGTTGCGAAAATAAAATTTAGTTTTCTTCTGCTGCGACGTATTTTTTTATCCAATTGACAGCAATATACGCCATAGGTGTTCCAAAGAAACTTTCAATAGCCAATTTTAAAACATATTGAAGCACAATCATTAAAAATAAGTCTTTTGCTGGAGCAATTCCCGCAAAAGCAATTAAAACAAAAGGAATTGTATCAAGCATATAACCAACGATAGAACTACTAATTGTTCTTAGCCAAAGAAAGCGACCATTGGTTTTTTTCTTGATTTTATCCATTAAGTAGGCATTTGAAAGTTCTCCACAAAGGAAGCCTACCAAAGACCCTAAAACAATTCGTGGAACATGAGTGAATATGTGATTATAAGCAGTTGCTGTTTGTGCTTGATATTCAGGAGAAGGTAGCCAAACTCCTATTAATGTGCAAACTAACAAAATAACATTGCAAAGAAATGTAAGCAGGATTACTTTTTTTGCTGTTTTATATCCCCAAATTTCGGTCAGAACATCGCCGAGCATATATGCAAAAGGGAAAGTTATGGTTCCAGCGTCAAAATATATTAAGTCGAAAAAATCAACAATCTTCACCGCCATGATATTAGACGTCAAGTATAGCGTAATAAAAAGCGCAGTAACCAACATCAGAGGTGTGTTGATTCGGTTTTTGAAAGGGTTTTCCGATACCTTGTTCATAAGCTTATAATTTTGTCCGACAAAAGTACAACAAAAACTTATAATGAAAATAGAATTTTTGTACAATGAAGATCTAAGGAACTATTACTTTGAAAGCAGATGGAATAATCTCTATACTTAAAATCTTTTCTGATTCAAACCATTCACCATCAGCATGAACAGGACCATTTTGACTTCGAAAAATAGTTACACGTTTCCCTCTATAACAGTGAACTTTTTTGCTTTTATTTATGTGTCCTATCATTAATAAACCAGCAAGTAAAGGAATATTAAGAGTTTTTAATGACCCTACAATAGTAATGTCTAGCAAGCCATCACAACTTTTGGCATGTGGAGTAATTTTTGCCCTATTTCCCCATTGATTGGAATTGCCAATAGTAATTAGGGTAGCATCTTGTTTCCACTCATTTCCATCAATACATATCTTATAATTTTCTGCTTTAAAGTTTTTCCAAAGTTTTAAGCCTTGTTTGACGTAGTTGAACATTCCTCTTTTTCCCGATTTGGCAAATCTTTCACTTACCATTGCATCAAAACCAACTCCACAAACAGAAAGAAATAATTTGCCATTTATTATTGCTCCGTCTAAAGGAGATATTTTCCCGTTTATAATTGTTTTTATTGCTGTTTGAAAATTTCTACTTAATCCAAGATGAAGAGCTAGTCCATCGCCACTTCCACATGGTATAATTCCTAATATTTTATCACTTCCAATAATTCCTTTTGCGACCTCATTTACAGTTCCATCTCCACCAACTGCAATAATTCTTTTTTCAGAAGCTTCTTTTGCCAATATCTCTGCATGACCAGCAAATTGAGTATAAGCAATATTGTATCCTAATTTCTCCAAATTTGATACAATTCTCTTTTTATTTCCATTACCAGATATAGGATTTACAATGAACAGCATGTTCTATATTTAATCATTTGTAAAGATATTATTATCATTAAGACACATAAAGTCCATATAAATTATATGGACTTTTAACTATTTAATCAATAAATAATTTTACATCAAACTCGTTGTAAGTTCCCTTATTGCAATAATGGGGGACACGCGTTGATAAAGAATTTTATAAGTCGCATCAAGGATAGGCATTGTAACTTGGTACTTCTCATTAATCTCATGAATGCACTTTGTTCCAAAATATCCTTCTGCAATCATTTCCATTTCCAGTTGAGCTGTTTTT
>JAGCIZ010000066.1 GCA_017648235.1 Paludibacteraceae bacterium | reverse complement strand
GAATACACAATTTCTTCTACCTCTCAACTTCTTAATTCTCAGACAAAAAAATGGGATAAGACCATTTTTAATGAGTTGGATTTGAATCGAGATTTGATGCAAAAAATAATTTATCCACAAACTGTAATTGGTGATCTTACGGCCGAGATATGTGCAGAAGTTGGCGGAAACGCTAAGGTTGTTGCTGTTGGTTCTCACGATACGGCAAGTGCATTAGCATCTATTCGTACAAACGAAAACGATTGGGCTTTTATCAGTTCAGGCACATGGTCATTGATGGGAGTAAAGATTGACGAACCAATACAAACTCAAGAAGCAATGAACAGCGATTTTACCAACGAAGGAACGGTTGATGGTAAGATTCGCTTCTTGAAAAACATTACAGGACTTTGGTTGATTCAATCGTTGGTAAAAGAGTGGGAAAAACAAGGACAAAAGTGTGATTATTCTACTTTAGTGTCTGAAGCAGAAGAATCTACCTGCAATAGTGTTGTAGATGTAGATGATGTGCATTTTGCAAACCCAATCAGTATGTCAAAGGCCATTTGCGATTTCTGCGAAAAATCTAATCAACCAAAACCCCAAACGAACGGAGATTGTATGCGCTGTGTTTGCCTTTCATTAGCAACAAAATATGCTGAAGTGAAGGTTCAATTGGAAAATTGTTCAGGAAAAAAAATAAATAAAATATACATTGTTGGTGGTGGTTCTCGTAATAGATTGTTAAACAAATTTACCGAAGAAAAAACTGGTTGCGAGGTTATTCTTGGCGATGTAGAAGCAACTGCTATTGGAAATATTACAATACAAGCCTTGTCTTCTGGTGAGTTGAAATAAAATTAGAAAAAGGAAAATGAGAAAATTTATCTTTTCTTTCATTGCAGTCTCGATAGTGATGTTATCATGTCAAAAAAAGGAATTTGATTTGACTGATTTTGGCATTTTTGAAACTTCAAAAAACAATTCAGAACAACTTAATATAGCATTACAATCAATAAAAGAGACTTGCCTTGGAGGAAAAGAAATTTTTATCTCATTACCAAAGGGAACTTATCATTTTTACGAAAATGGTGCACTTCAGAAAGAGTACTATATTTCAAATCATGATCAGGACAATCCTAAAAATGTAGCATTCAATTTTGATGGATGGGATAATATGACATTTGATGGAAATGGTTCTCAATTTATTTTCCACGGAAGAATGCTTCCTTTTGCGCTCAAAAATTCTAGAAATTGCAAATTAAAAAATTTCTCTATTGATTTTGAACATCCTCATATTGCTCAGGTAGAAATAATTGAAAATCAGGAAGATAAAGGAATTGTTTTTCGCACGGAAAATTGGGTTAATGCACGTCTAAGTGCAGATAATTGGCTCGAAATTTATGATGAGAACTGGACTGTCAAGCCTATTACCGGAATTGCATTTGAGCCAAAAACAAATCACATTGTTTATAGAACTAGCGATTTGATTTGCGATTTTTCTCAAAGCGTTCAACTTGATTCAAATCTATTTTTTTCTCCAAACTGGAAAGATGAACGTCTGAAACCACAAACAAAAATTGCATTAAGATGTTATTATCGTCCTGCTCCTGCTATATTTTTAGCTGAAAATGTAGATACAGAGATTGAAAATGTAAGGGTGCATTATGCCGAAGGGATGGGACTTTTAGCTCAACTCTGTGAAAACATAACTCTGAATGGTTTTTCGGTTTGTTTGGAGCAGGGAAGTGATAGAGTTTTTACAACTCAAGCCGATGCCACTCATTTCTCTAGTTGTAAAGGAAAGATTGTTTCCAAAAACGGACTTTACGAAAATATGATGGACGATGCAATAAATGTTCATGGAACATATCTCTACGTTGTCAAAAAAATAGATTCTCATTCGCTGATTGCCAAATATATGCACGAACAATCGTGGGGATTTGCTTGGGGAAATCAAGGAGACGAAGTGCAATTTATAAGTTCATCAACAATGGAAATTATTGGGGAGAAAAATAAAATATCTTCAATTGAACCATACAATTCAAACTCCATTTCAGGTGTAAAAGAATTTTTAATCACATTTGAAAAAAATATTGATGCAATAGAGTTTGAAAATAAATCTATCGGAATAGAAAATTTAACTTGGTGTCCTGAAGTAGTTTTTTCTGAAAATACTGTTCGTAACAACCGAGCAAGAGGAGCACTTTTCAGCACACCAAAAGATGTTGTTGTTGAACAGAACTTTTTTGACCACACTTCAGGCTGCGCTATTTTGCTTTGTGGAGATTGCAATGGATGGTTCGAAACAGGAGCTTGTCGCAATGTTTTAATCAAAAATAATCGCTTTGTAAATGCTTTAACCAACATGTTCCAGTTTACCAATGCTATTATTTCTATCTATCCGGAGATTCCGAATATTGCTGAACAAAAACAATATTTTCATGGAGGCGAAAATCACGGAGTTGTAATTGAGAATAATTTGTTTGAGACATTTGATCAACCAATTGTTTTTGCCAAATCACTTGATGGACTAATTTTTAGAAACAATAAAATTGTTCAAAATACTGATTATGAATCATTTCACTGGAATAACAAACGTTTTCTATTTTTACGAACAACAAATGTGAAAATTGAAAACAACGATTTTGAAGGAGGATTTGATGAAGCAGAAAATGTAGTTTTCCTTGAAAAATGAAAACGTCTGTTTTTCATCCAGAAATAGGGGAGATCACTCTTCTTGTTAGGCGAGGAATGTCAAGAACAATTTTTTCGGTTTCGGAAAATGGTGTTAGAATAACCACCTCGCCGAACGAAATATCAACACTTTTCCCTCTTACTAATGAACGTATTCAGTGGATTTTATCTGCTAAACAAAAAATAGAAAATAAACCTAGAAAACATATTGTTTTTAACAAAAACACCATTCTTAAAACAAACAAGTTTACTGTTATTTTCAAAGAAAATAATCTTATAAAATCCTCTTTTATAGCAAGATATAAGGATAGTGTTTTAGAAATAAATTATCTTCCTAATGTTGATTTTTCTAAAAAACAAGATTGCATCAAAAACATTATTATTCACTTTTTGAAAATAGAAGCTAAAAACTTTCTACCCAAAAGATTGAAAGAATTGGCAGAGAAATATGATTTTTCGTACCAATCAGTCAAAATAAACTCAGCAAGAAAACGATGGGGAAGTTGTTCTGCACGTCAGAACATAAATTTAAGTTTGTTTTTGATGCTTTTACCAACGAAACTGATTGATTTTGTACTTGTGCATGAACTTTGTCATACACGTGAAATGAACCATGGGAAAAACTTCAAGACACTAATGAAAAACATTTTTCCCGAATACGATTTACTTGAAAAAAGATTAAGGGAAGAACGAACTCTATGATTCTTTTTGAATATCCCTTGTAAGCTTTTTGTAAATATCTTGCCAATCCGAATTAAAAGAAAGTGATTCTAAGTGTTTATTAATCACAGCATTATCTTTCCTTATGGCTGGTCCCGTCTGAGCCTTGCGAGGAGAAATTGTTTTTACTTTTTCTACTGTTTCCTCGATTAATGGAAGTAAAACATCAAAAGGAACCTCGCCCAATAACTCTTGAGCAATGGAAAACAAATGATTTGTAAAATTGCATGCAAAAACTGCCGAAAGATGAATTTTCTGACGATTATCGGACGAAACAGTATAAACCTTTTGAGATAAACTCATTGCCAAATCTTTGATAACCTGTTCTGAAAATTCGTTATTTGCTTCTATAAAAAGTGGAACTTTTGAAAAATCTATTTCTTTATTTTTTGAGAAAGTTTGCAAAGGGTAGAGCACTCCATAATTTGTTCTATTCATCTCAAAAACATCCATTTTGACACTTCCTGCAGTGTGAATGTGTATGCCATTCGGTAATGCTTTTTGAGAGATCAATTCTGGCAAAGCATCATCCGTTAGGCAGTAAAAATAGATATCTGCATTTTCAATAATAGTATTGTAATCGGTTGTATAATTAGCACTTACTTCATCAGCTAAAGTCTTAGCTGACAATTCTGTTCTACTAAAAACTTGGAGTATAGAAAATCCATTTTTGTATAAAGCTTTTGCCAAATGAGTAGCAACATTTCCAGCACCAATAAAAACCAAATTCTTCTTCATTAGAATTTCTCCCAATGGATTTTATCGTATTGTAATTTTTCTTCGTCATAAGGTTTACGATCTTCATTTTTATAGCCAATCGCAACCATATTCAATACACGTAAATTTTGAGGTATAGCAAGCAGATTTTTTACATAATCTTCTGCAGTTTCTTTATCGTTTTTTTCTCGATTATGAACTTGCACCCAACAACTTCCTAGTCCTAAATCCTCGGCTTGAAGTTGAATAAATGTTGACGCAATTGAAGCATCTTCATACCATACATCGCTTTTTGAAGGATCTGCAACAATCACAATTGCAAGCGGAGCATCTGCCACCAACTTACTGCCAAATTCACGACACTCCGAAAGTTTCTTTAGCATTTCTTTATTTTCCACAACAATAAATTCCCAACCATTAGTTCTTTTTGACGCAGGAGACATCAATGCAGTTTGTAAAATCTGATCAATTTTTTCTTTTTCGATACTCTTTTCCAAATACTTTCTAATACTTCGGCGGTTCTTTGCCAAATCGTGAAATGTTTTCATATATTATAAAAACTAATTAGTTATAAATCATTCAACCACAAATCAAAATAAGCATCGCTCGGCAAACTAAGGTCTCCTCTTGGTGAAAGCGACAAATTAAAAACTTTTGGTCCATCGGGCATACAAGAACGTTTGTATTGCTGAGAAAAAAAGCGGTAAATAAATGTTCTTAACCATTTCTTTATTTCCAACGTATCATATCTTCCTTCAAAAGCTATTAGAGCAAACTTTAGTATAGTTTTTGGAGTCAAGCGATAGAACAAGAAGTAATATAAAAAGAAGTCGTGCAACTCGTATGGACCAACCAAGTCCTCTGTTTTTTGCTTGATATTTCCTTTATCGTCAGCAGGTGTAAGTTCTGGACTAATAGGCGTATCAACTATGTCAAGTAAAATACGTCTTAAATCCTCATTACTTTTCTCTGCAACATGCTTAACTAATGGTTGTATAAATGTTTTAGGAAGGCCTGCATTTACGCCATACATTGACATTTGATCCCCATTGTAAGTAGCCCAACCCAAAGCCAATTCCGACATATCTCCAGTTCCAATAACCAACCCATTTTCTTTATTTGCAATGTCCATCAAAATTTGAGTGCGCTCGCGAGCTTGAGAATTTTCGTATGTTACATCGTGAATATTTTCATCATGTTCAATATCGTTAAAATGCTGTAAACAAGCTTGTTTTATATCTATTTCTTTCAATGTCACACCCAAACTTTTGATTAAATCCAACGCATTTTTATAAGTACGTCCTGTGGTTCCAAAACCAGGCATTGTAATAGCTATAATTCCTTTACGGTCAAAGTTCAAAAAGTCAAATGCTCGCACACAAACTAACAATGCTAAAGTTGAATCCAACCCTCCGGAAATACCAATAACCACCTTTTTACAACCAATTCTATTTAAACGAGTTGCCAATCCAAAATGCTGTATATTAAGTGATTTTTCGCACTGAGAGTGTAGATTATGTTCATCAACAAAAGGAAATCTCTTTATTTTTTTCTCTAAAATTTCCTCAAGTTTTTCAGTTTTGCACTGAGGTTTTTCATTCGTAGAAATTGATTTTTCAATATCAATCTCAGTAATCAAAATTTCATTTTTAGTAGAAGCGAGCATTTTGTTTAACAGAACTTTTCCATCTCGTGAGATAGTGACTTCTCCACAAAAAGCACCATCAGTTGACGATTCTCCAAAACCACTTGAAAGCTCAACCAAAGGAGCAGAAGTGTGTTCTAAAACAAAAATTTGGTCAATATCAATCGTCGTTGGTAAGGCGGTTATTTTGAAAAGAATATCAGTATCCTTTGATAAAATTTTTCCTATTCCAACAGAAAAATTAAAACAAGATAGATTAAAATCTCCTTCAGAAAATGTAAATTTATGATTCAAGCAACCTATTGGTTCATAATCTGTTAGAGCTAATTTGCTAAACCATCTATTTTCTTTATCTAATAGGATTGTTTTAGGAACAATTCCAAGAATCTTTCCTTTCTGAAAAACTACAACAACATTGTACAACTTGCCATTATCTGCTCTTAAAGGCAAGCCTACAAGAGCAACTATGTCGAGTGATTTAGTATTTTCTAATAAGATTTTCAAACCCTGTTCGGCCTTTTCTACAAGCAAAGTGTGCAAAAAAAGGTCGCCACAAGTTGCTCCTGTTATAGAAAGTTCAGGAAAAGCAATCACTTTTGCTTGTTCTTTAGTTGCTTCTTTTATAAGATTTTCAATTTGCAAGATATTAAAATCAACATCTGCAACTCGTACAAGAGGAACAGCAAGAGCTATTTTAACTTTTTTAGACATACAAGTAAGAAATAATAAAACTATAATTCAGAAAGTCCTAACAAATACTGTCCATAGTTTGTTTTTTCAATTGATTTTCCTATTATACGCAATTCTTCAGTTGAAATCCATCCATTTCGCCACGCAATTTCTTCGATGCAACTAACGTAAAAACCTTGTCGGTTTTGGATTGTTTCAACAAAATTTGCAGCTTCGAGCAAACTGTCGCAATTTCCTGTATCGAGCCATGCAAATCCACGACCAAAAAGTTCAACTTTCAAAGTTCCTTCTTCAAGGTAAAGTTTGTTAAGGTCTGTAATTTCGTATTCGCCACGGGCAGATGGTTTTAGATTTGCAGCCTTTTCAGTAACGGTTTCATCGTAAAAATAAAGCCCAGGAACTGCATATTTGCTTTTGGGTTTTTCTGGTTTTTCTTCAAGCGAAACAACATTACCACACTCATCGAACTCAACCACTCCGTAAGCACGAGGATCTTTTACATAATAACCAAATACGCAAGCTCCCTTTTCTATAGCAGCAGCACGTTTTAGCATTGCAGAAAAGCCTTGTCCGTAAAATAAATTATCGCCAAGAATAAGGCAACCTTTTTCTCCTGCAAGAAAATCAGCACCTAGTACAAATGCTTGTGCTAAACCGTTAGGTGTTTCTTGCACTTTGTATTCAAAATGCATTACAAGTTGTTTTCCCGAGCCAAGAAGTTCCTGAAACATAGGTAAATCACGAGGAGTGGAAATGATCAAAATTTCTCTTATTCCTGCCAACATTAAGGTCGAAAGAGGATAGTAAATCATCGGTTTGTCGTAAACCGGCATGATTTGCTTCGAAATGGCTTTCGATAAAGGGTAAAGTCTTGTCGCACTTCCTCCTGCGAGAATTATACCTTTCATAAAATGGTTTATTTTAGTTT
>JAGCIZ010000065.1 GCA_017648235.1 Paludibacteraceae bacterium | reverse complement strand
CGCTAAATGCAGGAGTAGCTTCAGTAGCAGTTGCCAATTGTCCAAGAGGAGTTGCTCCAGAAAAACCATCAACAGGGCTACCTGCTCCCCACCAAAATGCATCGCGAATACGCACCCAAACTTGGTCGCCACTCATTGCTGTAGGATAAGCAAAGAACAAAAATGCACGAGTGATGAGTGCTACGTTGAAAATGTTGTAACCTGTTCCACCAAAAACCTCTTTTGCAAAAATTACTGCAAAAGCAGTTGCGATAGCTGTCATCCAAAGTGGAGTGTCAACAGGCACAATCATAGGGATTAAAAATCCTGTTACGAAGAAACCTTCTGCAACCTCTTCTTTTTTAACTTGTGCTACTATAACTTCGATGCCCAAACCAACAGCATAAGCCACCAAAAGAGTTGGCAATACAGCCAAAAGACCAAAAGCAAACTCTTCAAAGAAACTAACTTCTTGTCCAATTGCCACGAAGTGTTGGTAACCTACATTCCACATACCGAAAAGCATTGCTGGCAACAAAGCTACCACAACAGTGAACATCGAACGTTTTGTATCGATAGCGTCGTGAATGTGAGTTCCGTTTTTTGCAGTTTCGTTTGGTACAAATAAAAATGTTTCTATTGCATCGAATAGCGAATGAAACGCAACCAACTTTCCTCCTTCACTGAAAGTAGGCTTAATTTTATCTACAATATTTTTTATAAATTTCATATCTAAACAATTTTTCTGACCGATTATTCAAGTTCTTTTCTCATATAATCCAAAGCTTCGCGAACAATGCTTTGTAGTTCCATTTTAGAAGTACAAACAAATTCGCAAAGAGCAAAGTCTTCAGGAGCAACCTCGTAAGCCCCAAGAGCTTCCATTTGTTCCAAATTTTTTGCAATCATTGCTTTGATAAGTTGTTCGGGCATAATGTCCATAGGGAAAACCTTATCGTATTCGCCACTCATAATGATTGCACGACGACCACCCAACACGCGAGCATCAAAGTCAAATTTGCATTTGCAGAATTTTGCAAGACGTTGCCAAGGATAGCTCAAACTTGCACTGAATTTATTGAAGCGTGGAGTAAGCCAACCAATCAATTCGTCTGCTTCGTCGCCTTCTTGAATAACAGTGATTTGCGAGTCGAATGCACGCAAATAACCATTTTCGCAAACTTTAGTTCCTGAAAGTACATTTCCGCTGATGTAACGCAATTTGTTTTCTTTGTAAACATTACCTGCAACTATTGGTTGAATGTTTGTTCCAACAATAGTTTTGAAATAACAAGGAGAATAAACTTCAGGTCCTGTCAAAGCCACAAATTTTGTAAAGTCAACAATACCTTTGTTTACAAATCGACCCAAAGCGATAACATCTTGCAAATTCATTGTCCAAACCACTTCGCCCTTATTGATTGGGTTAAGTTTGTTGATTTGAACACCAACATTTCCTGCAGGATGCGCTCCATCGAAAACGTTGATTTCAACTCCTTGCATCATTTTAAGTTCAGGAGCTGCATTTTTTGCAATTGAAAAATAAACTTTTCCGTCAGTAAGTTTTGCTAACAATTTCAAACCTGCTTGCAATTCGCTTCCTTGACCTTTTACTACAAAATTGCTATCTGGAGCTAGTGGAGCAGAATCAAAAGCAGAAACAAAAATTGCTTTTGGAGCAAAATCAGGATTTGCTACAACATCGTAAGGACGTTGTTTGATAAAAGCACCAAAACCAGCATTAAGAATTGTTTTGTGTAACTCTTCGCGGCTTGCGTCAAGATTTGGTTTTTCAAAACTTTCGTAAGCAACTGTCACATCTCTACGGATAGAAATGTAGAGCAATTTTCTGCGTTCACCACGAGCAATTTCTTCGATAGTACCACTTACGGGAGCAACGATTTTAAGTTCCGGATGTTTTTTGTCTAAAAAGATTGGAGTTCCGGCTTTTACCGTTTCTCCTTCTTTCACAAGCACTTTAGGAACAATACCATTAAAATCGTCAGGACTGATAGCCACCAATGCAGATTGGTTCATACTTGCCAAAACAGGAGCTGGAGCACCTGCAATGTCAATGTTAAGTCCACGTTTAATTTTAATAACGTTTGTCATAATTTATTTTATTGTAATGATAACTTAATAAAAAAGTCCTTTTTTAAGACGTGCAAAGATATAAAAAAGTTGAAAGTGATAATAAAAGAAAAATATATTATCAACGAGCAAAAGCGAATTTTTATTCTACTTTTGCAAGGATAGAAAATCATTTTGAACAATGAGAAAGAGATTTTTATTTTTTTTCTTCTTTATTGTTTGTGCAACATTGGCACAAGATAATTTCTTATTTTGGATTCAGTTTAAGCATAAAAACCAAAAAGACTTTTCATTGGATCGACCAGAAGAATTTCTGTCGCAACAAGCTATCTCTAGAAGAAAAAAGTACAACATTGCGATTGACTCCACCGATCTTCCTATCAATGAAAACTACATAGATTCTGTTGTAAAATTAAGCCAAGGAAAAATAAAGTGTTGTAGCAAGTGGCTCAATGGAATCACACTAGAGTTGAATGATACTTCCGATTTTTACAAAATCAGAAGTCTGAATTTTGTCGCCAACATTGAATTGACTAAGGTTGGAAATTTTCAACAAAAAAATCTTACAGAACCCAATAAATTAAAAGCTGATATTTCTCCTGATGAACAAATGGCTATTGACCAAAAAGCGATACACAATCTTCCTTTTCTGCACGATTTAGGATTCTATGGAGAAGGGATGAAAATCGCAGTCATAGACGCAGGTTTTTATCGCGCCGACACGTTAGCGGCTTTTAATAATTTAATGCTATTGGGCACACGCGATTTTGTTTCGCCAATGTCCAACGTTTTCAAACAGCACTCTCACGGAATGCACGTTTTGAGTATAATGGCTGCCAATTTGCCAGGAAAAATGGTTGGTACAGCTCCCAATGCATCTTACTTGTTGCTACGAACTGAAGACGCTGCACAAGAATATAAAGCGGAAACTGACTTTTGGGTAAGTGCAATTGAATATGCCGATAGCATAGGCGTTGATTTAGTAAATTCATCTCTTGGCTATTACTCTTTTGATTACGATTTTATGAACTTTGCTTACGCTGACTTGGACGGAAAAACAGCACGTGCTTCTATTGCTGCAACAATGGCCGCCCGCAAAGGAATTTTGGTTGTAAACAGTGCCGGAAATGAAGGAATAAACCCTTGGCATTACATTTGCGTCCCTTCCGACGCAGATAGCATCATTACTGTTGGAGGAACGGATAGTGAATTAAATCACTTTGAATACAGTTCTTATGGACCAACCTACGATGGCAGAACAAAACCTACTTTAAGCGCCATTGCTTCATCCACTGCATACATCGACACCGAAGGAAATGTTTCTGGAGGAAATGGTACCTCTTTTTCTGCTCCAATTGTATGTGGAATTGCAGCCTGTCTTTGGCAAGCATTTCCTGAATTGAACAACATGGAAATCATCGACCTCCTAACAAAAAATGCTTCACAAAGTAGCAATCCCGACAATAAGCTAGGATACGGTATTCCTAATGTAAAAAAATCATTTTATTCTCAAACTCCAACAGACGTTGCACAGATAGATAACAAAAAGGTTTGGATTGCACCCAACCCATTTTTCAATGAGCTGAAAATAAATATCCCTTTGGGCGAAATCTACGAAATGGAAATCATAGACATAAACAGTCTTACACTTTACAAAAAACATATTACATCTACAGAATCAATACGCACAGAACACCTCAGGAAAGGTTTTTACTTAATCTCCTTGAAAGGAAAAAACAAAAATTACTTTTTCAAAACAATAAAGAACTAACTATACAAAAAAAAGAGGACAAGTTCCTAAAAGTCCTTATCCTCTTCTTTACTTGTATTGTCTTAAGAATTATTCTTCTTTTTGCGTTGCTTCGTATTCCTTAAGCAATTTTTCTTGAACATCCATTGGACAAAGTTCATAGCTTGCAAAACGCATTGAGAATGATGCTCTTCCGCCCGAAATAGAACTTAACGAAGTTGAATATGTAGACATCTCCTTCAAAGGCACTTTAGCAGAAATCTTTTCGTAACCTTTTTCACTGTTCATTCCCATAATAATGGCACGTCTTCCTTGCAAGTCGCTCATTACATCGCCCATACGATCAGATGGAACAAGAATTTCTACATCGTAGATTGGTTCCAAAAGTTTTGGCCCAGCTTCTTTGAATGCTTGTGCAAAAGCATTACGTCCAGCCAACCGGAACGAGATCTCATTACTATCT
>JAGCIZ010000064.1 GCA_017648235.1 Paludibacteraceae bacterium | reverse complement strand
GTATTTTCATCCCATTTTTTGTGTACAGTTTGCTTTCCTCTTCTAATATCTGCACGGTCCATCACATCATCATGCAAAAGCGTAAAATTATGAAACACCTCCAACGCCAATGCAGCAGGAACAACCTGCGTTAAATTTCCATTAAAAATATCATTTGCAATCAATGTAAAAACTGGACGTACCCGCTTCCCTCCAAAAGAAAGTACGTAAGAAATCGGTTCATACAAACCTCTTGGTTCTTTAGTCCAATTTAATTTCTCCAACTCTCGCTGAACAATATCTATATATGCCGAAAAAGTTTTCATTTCTTAAATTCATTTTCAATAATATCATGCATTACATCTGAAATATCCAAGTTTGCTGCATTTATTTGCTGAGGGATAAAACTTGTTACCGTCATTCCCGGAGTTGTGTTCACTTCAAGCAAATTCACTTTCCCACCATCTTCAACTATATAATCAACACGAATTATTCCTTTTGCATTTAATGCTTTGTAGATTTTTTTTGTTGTAGATTTTATCTCATTCTCCCAATCTACCGGTATGCGAGCAGGAGTTATTTCTTTTACCTGACCATTATATTTAGCATCATAATCAAAAAACTCATTTTCAGTAACTACCTCCGTAATAGGGAAAACAACTTCTTTTTCATCGGTCATATACATTCCACAAGTAACTTCAGTTCCAGTCATTAAAGTCTCAACCATCACCGCTGTTCCTTCCGCAAATGCTTTTTCAATCGCTGGAAGAATTTGATCTTCCGTCTTAACTTTTGTAACACCAAAACTACTTCCGCCATCGCATGGTTTTATAAAACAAGGCAATCCTATTTCTGATTTAATCTTCTCAACATCAACTTCATCTCCTTTGTGCAACCAAATAGAATTTGAAACATTCACACCAAATGCTTTCAAGTACTGATTGCAAGCAAACTTATCAAAAGTAATTGAAGCCGCCATCACGCCACAACACGAATACGGCATTTTTATCAAATCAAAATAACCTTGCAAAATACCATTTTCTCCCGGAGTTCCATGAATTGTGATGTAAGCAAAATCAAACCTATTCTTTTCTCCATTTTTTACAAAAGAGAAATCATTTTTATCTATGGGATATTTTTCCGTTTCCGAAAATTCCACTTGCCAATTATCTCCAACTATTGTCACCAAGATTTTTTCGTACTCATCTCCAATAAATCTCATCAAACCCGATGCACTACGCAACGAAACTTGCCATTCAGAAGAATCTCCTCCTGCCACAATTGCAACTTTTCTTTTCATTTTTTTTCAAGCTTTATCAAATGCAAAAATAATGATTTATTGGCAGTTTTTCGACAAGCAACGCTCAAAAAAAAACTCATCGAAACTAGGCAAATAAAAATCTTATTGAACAATATTAAATCAAAAAGCATTTTTTCTAGAAAAAAATTAGGAGGTATCAAAAATTTGTTTATAAATTTGCTTTACAAAAATCTATTATCTCAATAGTAAATGATTAGCAAAAAGAACTTATTGGAGGAATTGACCAAACATTTTGGATTTGAGTCATTCAAGGGAAATCAGGAAGCTATTATCAAAAATGTATTAGAAGAGAAAGATACATTTGTTCTAATGCCTACTGGTGGTGGAAAATCGCTTTGCTACCAACTTCCTTCGCTAATTATGGAGGGAACTGCAATTGTCATTTCGCCACTCATCGCACTAATGAAAAACCAAGTCGATGCAATTCGTAATTTTAGCGATGCTGATAACGTTGCGCATTTTCTTAATTCCTCTCTTTCGCAATCAGAAATAACGCAGGTAAAAAAAGATGTTGCAGAAGGAAAAACAAAGTTGCTATACGTAGCACCCGAATCTCTCACCAAACAAGACAATATTGATTTTTTGCGACAAATAAAAATTTCATTTTATGCCATTGACGAAGCACATTGTATCTCAGAATGGGGACACGACTTCCGACCAGAATACAGAAGGATTCGTCCAATAATAAACGAAATTGGTCCAGCCCCAATCATTGCCCTTACTGCAACAGCAACTCCTAAGGTTCAACACGACATTCAAAAAAACTTAGCAATGGAGAATGTTACGATTTTCAAATCGTCATTCAACAGACCAAATCTCTATTACGAAGTACGACCAAAAAACAAAAATACAGACAAAGACCTTATCAAGTTCATAAGAACACATAACGGAAAATCAGGGATTATTTATTGCCTTTCAAGAAAAAAAGTTGAAGAACTTGCTGAAACCTTACAAGTAAACGGCATTTCAGCTCTACCCTATCACGCAGGAATGGAATCGGCTATTCGCTCCGAAAATCAAGATGCATTTTTGATGGAGAAAGTAGACGTAATTGTGGCCACTATAGCATTTGGAATGGGCATTGACAAGCCAGATGTTCGGTTTGTAATTCACTACGATATTCCCAAGAGTCTTGAGGGATATTATCAAGAAACCGGACGAGCCGGACGAGATGGAGGAGAAGGCATTTGCTTAACTTACTACTCGAATAAAGATTTACAAAAATTAGAAAAATTCATGCAAGGCAAACCTGTTTCAGAACAAGAGATAGGAAAACAACTTTTGCTTGAAACAGCTGCATATGCAGAATCATCAGTATGTAGAAGAAAACTTTTATTACACTATTTTGGAGAAGAATATATGGAAGAAAATTGTGGAAATTGCGATAACTGTTTAAATCCTAAAAAACAAATTGAAGCCAAAGAACTACTTTGCGTAGTTCTAAATGCAATAATAGAAACTAAAGAAAAATTCAAAGAAGAACTCATCATTGATTTCCTTCTAGGCAAAGAAACAGCGGAAATAAAAGATTACAAACTATCCGAACTCGAATCATTTGGCATAGTCGACAAAGAAGAAGGCAATAGCTTAAACGCTATCATACGACAGGCAATGATTGCTGGATATATTTCAAAAAACATAGAAAATTATGGCTTACTAAAAGTAACCGCAGAAGGAAAAAAATACCTCAAAAAACCAACATCGTTTTTAATAACCGAAAACAACGAATTTTCTGAAGACGAGGACGAAATGCCACTTATGAGAGGAGGAGGATCTAGTGCATTAGACTCTACTCTTTTTTCAATATTAAAGGATTTAAGAAAAAAGAAATCAAAGGAATTAAAACTTCCCCCATTTGTTATTTTCCAAGATCCATCACTAGAAGCAATGGCAACAACCTACCCTATCACTATTGAGGAACTTAAAAACGTACCTGGAGTAGGCGAAGGAAAAGCTAAACGTTATGGCGAAGATTTTGTTGCCATAATCAAAAAACATGTTGAAGAAAACGACATTGAGCGTCCTGAAGATATGAGAGTGCGATCTATCGCCAATCGTTCCAAGTTAAAAATTGCAATCATTGAAGCTATTGACCGTCGGGTTGCTTTAGACGATTTAGCTGAGCGTGAAGGAATTGAATTCAATGAACTGTTAAATGAAATTGAATCAATTGTTTACTCCGGAACAAAAATAAACATCGACTATTTCCTTGACCAAATAATGGACGAAGATGTCAAACAAGAAATTTTCACTTACTTCAAAGAGGAAGCCGAAACAGATAGCATAGAATCTGCACTAAACGAACTCGGAGAAGACGATTACACTGAAGAAGAAATTCGTTTAGTTAGAATCAAATTCTTCTCTGAAATGGGAAATTAATCAAGCATAGTTTAACTTCACTTCTAACAAATAGAAAAAAAGAGATTTCACTCTCTTTTTTTCTATTTATATTTTTAATTTTTCGCAATATTTTATACCTTTGCGCTCAATTTTCATTATAAGAATGAGACAGTTAAAAATCACAAAATCAATTACTAATCGTGAAAATGCTTCTTTAGACAAGTATCTTCAAGAAATTGGTCGCGAAGAACTTATCACGGTTGAGGAGGAAGTAGAGTTGGCGCAACGCATCCGTAAAGGAGATCGTAGAGCTTTGGACAAACTAACTAAGGCTAATTTACGATTCGTAGTTTCAGTTGCGAAACAGTATCAAAATCAAGGGTTGAGTTTGCCGGACCTTATCAATGAAGGAAATTTAGGGCTGATAAAAGCGGCAGAAAAATTTGACGAAACACGTGGTTTTAAATTTATCTCTTACGCCGTATGGTGGATTCGTCAGTCTATTTTACAAGCATTGGCAGAGCAATCACGTATTGTTCGTTTGCCTTTGAACCAAATTGGTTCGTTGAACAAAATCAACAAAGCGTTAGCAAAATTTGAGCAAGAAAACGAACGTCGACCATCTGTTGATGAACTAGCAGAAAAACTAGGAGCAAATGAGCAAGTTGACAAAATTGCTGAAACACTAAAAATTTCAGGTCGTCATGTTTCTGTTGATGCACCTTTTGTTGAAGGAGAAGACAATAGTCTTTTGGACGTTTTGGTAAACGACGATTCTCCTATTGCAGACAACACATTGATGGATGAATCTTTGTTAGTAGAAATTAATCGTGCACTTTCCACACTTACTCCAAGAGAAAATGAGATTGTAAAACTTTTCTTTGGAATTGGTGGACAAGAAATGACTTTGGAAGAAATTGGCGTAAAATTTGGTTTAACTCGTGAGCGTGTTCGACAAATCAAAGAAAAGGCAATTAAAAAGTTAAAACAGGACAGCAAAAACAAACTCCTAAAAAGTTATTTAGGATAAACAAAACACAAAAAAAGGTACTTTTTGAAAAGTGCCTTTTTTTCTTAAAAAATGTTACAAACCCACACACATATCACCCCAAAAGCACTCGCAACCGAAAAAATCGGAAAATTGCTTTTTAAATTCGCTCTTCCGGCTATTATTGCTACAACTGCAACTTCATTATACAACATCACAAACAGTATTTTCGTCGGGAGAAGCATAGGAGCAATGGCAGTAGCTGCACTTGGCATTGCTTTTCCTATAATGAATCTTATTGCAGCTTTTGGGAGTATGGTTGGAAATGGAGCTTCGTCGCTTCTTTCTATAAAAACGGGAGAGAAAAAAGAAAAGGATATTTTCTTGATTTTAGGGAATGTGGTAACCACAAACATCATACTTGGAAGCTTGATTTTAGTTGTTGGACTATACTTTTTAGACGAAACACTTTTACTTTTTGGAGCAAGCGAACAAACTCTTCCTCTAGCAAAAAGTTTTATGACAATACTTCTGCTCGGAAACATAGTTACGCACCTTTATTGGGGACTAAATGAAATTATGCGAGCCAATGGCTTCCCTCTAAAAGCAATGAGTATTATTCTATTCTCCGTTATTATAAATTGCTTGTTCAACGTTGTTTTCTTGTTTTGCTTCGGGTGGGGAATAAAAGGTTCTGCATTTGCAATAGTTCTTTCTCAAACAATTGCACTTATTATTGAAATAATTCATTTCTGCAACAAAAAAAATCCCATCTATTTCAAATTTCAATCATTCAAAATAAATTTTTCATTAGCACGTCATATTTTTGCCATTGGCACTGCGCCATTTTTTATAAAAATCGGGGCTTGCTTGGTTGCTTTTTTTGTAAACAACATTCTTAAAACTCATGGCGGCGACCTCTATATTGGAGCATACAACATTGCAAACCGAATCATTATTCTATTTATCATGATTGTGGTGGGGCTAAATTTAGGAATGCAGCCAATAATCGGTTACAATTTCGGAGCAAAAAACATGAGCCGAGTTTGGAAAACTCTAAAAACAACCATTGTTTGTGGTACAATTATTACAACTATAGGATTTATTGTTGCCGAATTCTTTCCTGTTCAAATTGCTTCTCTTTTTGTAAAAAACAATTTTGGAGAAAATATTGAGTTAATAAAAATCACAAAAGAAGCTCTACGATTCATGCTTCTCGCATTTCCTTTTATTGGTTTTCAGATTGTTACATCAAACTTTTTTCAATACATAAACAAACCTCAAAAAGCAATTTTTCTATCGCTTTCG
This sequence comes from Paludibacteraceae bacterium, assembly GCA_017648235.1. Lineage (GTDB taxonomy): Bacteria > Bacteroidota > Bacteroidia > Bacteroidales > Paludibacteraceae > RGIG9608. Next base: position 3,506 of record JAGCIZ010000064.1, on the reverse strand, counting down.
CGACAAATCATTTTTCTTATTCCACTACTACTGATTCTACCTCAAGCAATCGGCCACAAAGGAGTTTGGATGTCAATTCCAATTGCAGATGTATTATCTGTTCTATTTGCCTTGATATTTATCCTTCGAGAACTAAAACATTTCCGTAGAAAATAGAGAACTATCCTCTTTCTCCAAAAATAAGACTACCAATTCTCACCATCGTACTTCCTTTTAGGACTGCTATTGGAAAATCGTCCGACATTCCCATTGAGAGCTCGCAAAAATCATCGTCTGAGCAGAAATAATCATTTTTTACTTTCCGAAAAATTTCATTCAGCACGGAAAATTCTTTTTCTATTTGAGTCTCATTTTCGGTAAAAGTAGCCATTCCCATTAGTCCACAGATTTTAACAAACGGATATTTTTGAAAAACTTTTCCTTCTAAAAAATCGTATAATTCTTGTTCAAAAAAACCAAACTTCTGTTCCTCTTGAGCAATATGAACTTGCAAGAGAACATTTATTTTTCGGTTATTTTTTTCGGCACAACGATTGATTTCCGACAACAAATCCTCACCATCAACCGAATGAATTAAAGAAACAAAAGGAGCAATATATTTTACTTTATTTTTTTGTAAATGACCAATAAAATGCCACTCAATATCTTTCGGAAGCGATTCATATTTCAATCGCACTTCTTGAGCACGGCTCTCCCCAAAAAGTCGTTCTCCTGCGTTATAAGCTTCTAAAATAGTCTCGTTAGAATGAAATTTAGAAACACATATCAACTTCACATCTTCGGGAAGTTGTTTTCGGATGTTTTGAATATTTTCTTTTACCGACATTTTCTTACTTTTTAATTCCTAATCTTTCGTAGGTTTCAGAGAGAGCCTTCTGATCATCGGTAATAACAAGCAACTTGTCTTTTTCATGGAGCAAAGTTTTTCCAGTTGGCACAAAGTATTTATTACTTCGCTTTATCATTACCACCAACGTCTTATCGGGCAAATCCAAATCCATCAAATGATTTCCACGTTCTAAAATTTCCGAAGTAAGCGTAATTTCCGTAGTTACAGATTTTATTTCGTCTGAAAAATCAACGTCGAAATCCTTCAATATTTTCTTTGGCGTAATTTTCTCGTCAAGATGCAACCATTTTGCAATTACAGTCAATGAAGTTCCTTGCAACAAAAGAGATATCAACGTACAAAAAAATACAATATTAAAAATAAACTGTGCATTAGGAACATTTGCCACAAGTGGCAAAATAGCAAAAACAATAGGGACAGCTCCTCTTAATCCGCACCACGACAAATAGACTTTATCTCTTACCGCCATTTTCCTAAATGGAGCCAAACTTAGAAAAACACTTATTGGACGGGAAATAAAAATCATTAAAAAACTAATAATCAGACCAGGAACAGCTACACTCAACAATTCCTTAGGATTTACCAACAATCCCAAAGTAAGGAACAACAACAACTGACAAAGCCATGCCAAACCATCAAAAAAACGAAGAGAAGAACGTTTATGAAGAAACGAAGCATTACCGATAACCAATCCTCCAATGTAAACTGCCAAATAACCATTTCCTTTCACAAAATACGTACACGAAAAAATAAAAATACAGAAAGTAAACACCAAAATTGGGTACAACGAAGGATTATCAATTTTGATTCTGTTGATAATACGCAATGCTAATTTTCCAAAAACAAAACCCGAAATTGCTCCTATACAAAGTTGCATCACAAGCATACCTATTGCCAACCAATAGTTTGGCGAGGAATCCATTTTTATAACCTCAATAAGAGTGATTACCAAAACATAGGCCATCGGGTCGTTACTTCCGCTTTCCAACTCTAGCATCGGGCGAAGATTATTTTTCAAATGCAAATCCTTTGAACGCAATATCGAAAAAACAGAAGCCGAATCGGTAGACGACATCGTGGAAGCCAAAAGCAAAGAGGAAAGCAACCCTATACTCGCCGACTTAAATGTCATTCCAAGCACAAACCAAATCAGCAATCCCGTAATCAATGCTGTAAGAAAAACACCAAGTGTTGCTAGCAAAACTCCTTGTTTCATCACGGGACGAATTTCTTCTATATTGGTATCCATTCCGCCAGAGAAAAGGATAATACAAAGCGAAACTGTTCCAATAATTTGTGCAAGAGGGAAATTATTAAATTCTATTCCAAAACCTCCACTTCCAAAAGCCATCCCGACACATAAGAACAATAACAATGCAGGCACTCCAAAGCGAGAACTTGCTTTTCCTACAATTATACTTAAAAGGAAAAGAATCGAAATAATCAAAAGAATAAATTCAATTGCCATAAATATTATTTTTCAATAAAATAACCAACCGGATGATTCATCAATGGTTTTTGTGTTGGGGTAAGTTTCAACACTTTAGAAAGTCCTTCTACATCCATTGAAGCACGCGCTACGGTTGCCAAATTAGCTGACGCACAAAATATTGAAATGTTTTGAGAAACAATTCCAGCATCTACAGCACACATCTGCATTGCTCTAGAATCATTCACATTTCCCATTTTTGATGTCTCGCTAACCAAAACCAACGAAAGAGGAGCTTGTAGAACAAAATCCTGACCTCCAGCAACTAAAGCACGAAAATCTCCTTTAACAACCAATCTCAAACAATTTTCTTTAGCATCGTAAAGATATGCACCTTTTAACATGATCACGTAAATATCAATATCCTGACGGTTCAAAGCAGATGGAGCTGTTCTTTTTCCACTTTCAACTCGGTTAATTCCATTTGCCGACCACAACAAGTCTGACAAATCTTTTACATCCAACTCTTTTTCAGAAAACTCTCTTGTAGATTTCCGCTTCAGCAAAGCTTGCATTACGGTTCCTTCTCTATTCAAATTTGGTTTAACCAAGTTTATAATACCATCCTCCGACACAGCAATAATCGAAGAAAAAAACAAAAATGCTAAAAATAAATTTCTCTTCATAAATACTTTGTTTATAAAAACAGAGGCAAAGATAATGAATTTAAAAACTAAATATAATAGCAGAAAAGGCATCTTTTTTTAAGAAAATTTTCAAAATAAAAGTCGTTGAGACACAAAATATTTTTTTCAATAATAGTCAATAAAACTCAACCGAAAAGTTTTTTTACCTTTGCGAAGGTCTAAACAAAAAAGTATCTCATGAATCTAGTTATCATTCCTACTTATAACGAAAAAGAGAATATCGAAAATATCATTCGAAAAGTTTTTTCGTATCCTGAAAATTTTCACATTCTAATTGTTGACGATGGCTCTCCAGATGGAACTGGCTCAATAGTTAAAACATTACAAAATGAATTCTCGGAACGACTTTTTTTGATTGAACGTAAAGGAAAACTAGGTCTTGGTACAGCTTATATTGCAGGGTTTAAGTGGGCAATAGAGAATAAATATGACTATATTTTTGAGATGGATGCAGACTTTTCTCATAATCCTGACGATTTGCAAAGACTTCTTTCTGCTTGCAAAAATGGAGCCGATGTTG
>JAGCIZ010000063.1 GCA_017648235.1 Paludibacteraceae bacterium | reverse complement strand
GAAATGAGGTTTACAATGACTCAACAAGTATTCGTGGACGTGGAAACTCTACATGGAATTATCCTAAAAAACCTTATGCTTTGAAACTTGATAGTAAAGCAAGTATTTTAGGTATGCCAAAGCATAAACGTTGGGTATTGTTGGCAAACTGGATGGACCGTACTTTGATGCGTAATGCTGTGTCGTTTGAGATTGCTCGTCAGTGTATGGATTGGGTTTCACGAGGAGAATTTGTTGAGTTTTATTTGAATGGAGTTCATCAGGGTAATTATTTCCTTTGCGAACAAATCAAGATTGATAAGAATCGTGTGAATATCACTGAGTTTGAAGATGAAAGTGGAAACGGAGAGGACGGTGGATTTATATTAGAGTTTGATACAAATTATCAAGCGGAAATCAATTATTTCTTTACTAAAAACAAAAATTTCCCTGTAACGATAAAAGATCCTGACGAAGAGATTATCACTTCTTGGACTCACCCCTATTATCTCTATATCAAGAACTATGTTGATAGTGTAGAAACTTTCTTGAGAAATAGAGATTTTGCTTCGGCATTCGATAGAATGGACACTGCAACTTACATCGATTATTGGTTGATTCACGAACTTACCACAAATGAAGAACCGCAGCATCCAAAGAGTTGCTATATGTACAAAGATGCAGGTGGAAAAATCAAAGCTGGACCAGTTTGGGATTTTGACTGGGGAACATTTAACCCAAATAAAAATGGTCTTTTGATATCAAGTTATTTATGGTATGGTTATTTGTTTAATTCACCTGAATTTAGAGAAGTAGCTAAAGCGCGTTGGGCAAAATTGAAACCAAAATTAGCAAATATGAATTCATTCATCGACGAAACGGCTGATAAGATTCGTGAATCAGAAGCTGTAAATCATGAGATGTGGCCAATCGATAGCAGAAACAGTTATCCTAATGGCGATGAGTTGATGGAATTTGATGCTGCGGTAAATCGTATGAAGCAAGCGTTGCAGAATCGTATAAATCAGGTTGATGCTGCAATAAATAATTTATAAGAAAACCAACAAATTAAATTAAAAGCCTCTCCTTTTGGAGAGGTTTTTGTTGTTATAATTTTGCTATCTTTGTAGATGAGGTAGCAAAATGTTTAACTTTATAAAAATAAAATTATGAAAGTGAAATTTTTCAAATGTAATCACTGTGGAAATGTGATTATTAAAGTGGTGGACTCCAAGGTTCCTGTGGTTTGCTGCGGAGAAAAAATGGTTGAATTGGTTGCTAATACTGAGGAAGCAAGTGTTGAGAAGCATCTTCCTGTTGCAACTCGGATAGATGATTGCAATCTTAAAGTTGAGGTCGGCAGTGTGGCTCATCCTATGTTGCCTGAGCATCACATAGCTTTTATCTACTTCGAAACAGAAAACGGAGGGATGCGAATTGATTTGATCGACAAACCAGAGGCAGTTTTTTGTGTTTGTGCCGATAAGCCTATTGCTGTGTACGAATATTGTAATCTTCATGGTCTTTGGAAAACAGTATTGTAAAACATTTTTTTCAGAAATTAAGTAGAGCGCTGAGGTCGTATTATGGTATTATTGAATGAATTTTTAGAAAAAATCAGCGCCCTAATGTGGGGTTATCCCATGATTATACTTCTGCTGGGAACGCATGTATTACTTACTATTCGTTTGCGTTTTCCGCAGAGGTATTTATTTAAGGCCATTCGTCTATCATTTAGTAAAGATAAGGGTGTTTCAGGAGAGGTGTCTCAGTTTGGCGCTTTGGCTACTGCCTTAGCAGCAACCATCGGAACAGGAAATATTGTAGGTGTTGGAACAGCTATTGCTCTTGGCGGGCCTGGTGCTGTTTTTTGGTGTTGGCTTACGGGCGTTTTGGGCATGGCTACTAAATATAGCGAAGGTCTTTTGTCAGTAAAGTATCGAGTAAATTCCAATGGTCGTATGCTTGGAGGACCAATGTATGCTATTGAGCGAGGTTTAGCCGATTCTTCACGAGGGGTTTGGCGTTATTTTTGGAAACTGATGGCTGTGGCTTTTGCTTTTTTTACTGCAGTTGCTACGTTTGGTATTGGCTCCACCGTTCAGTCAAATACCATTGCGATGCTCAGTTATGAGGCTTGTGGGGTTTCGCCTATAATTGTAGGTGGAATTGTTACTATTTTGGCGGCTTTTGTAATTATGGGTGGGGTGAAGAGTATTGCCAAATGTTGCCAGATTTTGGTGCCTTTCATGGCGGGATTTTATATTCTTGGATGTTTATTGATACTTTTTATAAATGCTCCCTATATATGGCCGGCAGTGAAGTTGATTGTAACATTAGCTTTTGATCCATCGGCTGCCGGAGGCGGTTTTGTTGGAGCCACGATAATGTTAACTGCTCGTTATGGTATTGCTCGTGGGCTTTTTTCTAATGAATCGGGTTTAGGTTCAGCGCCTATTATAGCTGCTTCTGCACAAACACGAAATCCTGTTCGTCAGGCGTTGGTGTCATCTACAGGAACGTTTTGGGATACGGTAGTAATTTGTGCTATTACGGGAATTACTATTGTTTCTTCCGTTTTGGCCTATCCGGATATTAATATGAGCGATGGCGGAAATCTCACTCAAATGGCATTTTCCAAAATACCATATATTGGAACTCCTTTACTTACTTTTGGATCACTAACATTTGCTTTTTCTACTATTTTAGGTTGGGGAATATATGGCGAACGAGGAGTTGAATTTTTAGCTCAAAAATGGATTTATAGGAAAGAAAAAAATATTTTGCCTCAGCAACTTGACTGTAAACTAAGAAAAGTAAATAAAATTTACAGAATAGTTTTCCTTATAACGGTTTATCTTGGTGCTATTGTGAGCATAGATTTTGTTTGGAATTTGGCGGATATTTTCAATGCATTGATGGCAATCCCTAATTTGTTATGCCTTATTTTTCTTTCAGATGTTATAGTTAAGGAGACTCGCAAATATCTTTGGAATAATAATCTTGACGAAAAAGAAGAGTAAAATTTCTTTTATTCATTCCACAAATAAGTACACTTGTTTAAGTTTTAATTGATTTTATAAAAAAAAGAGTGATGAAACAATTTTTTAGATTTACGTTTTTTGTTGTTTTCTTTTGTTTGGGATTAGGTGGTGCGAATGGTCAAAATTTACCTCCTCTTCCTATGGATTCGGATGTTCGTTATGGTCAACTTGATAATGGATTGACTTATTATATTCGGCATAATGAAACTCCCAAAAAACGTTGTGAGTTTCACCTTGTTCAATCTGTTGGTGCGATTTTAGAAGAAGATCATCAAAATGGTTTAGCACACTTTTTAGAACACATGGCTTTTAATGGAACTAAGCATTTTGAAGGAAAAGGTATCATCAATTATTTTGAGTCGATAGGTGTTGATTTTGGTAATAATATCAATGCATATACGTCGCTCGACGAAACGGTTTACCGCCTTAGTAATGTGCCAACACATAGAAAAGGTATTGTTGATACGGCGTTGTTGGTATTGCATGATTGGTCATGTGCGTTACTTTTACTCAGCGAAGAGATAGATGCTGAGCGTGGAGTAATTCGTGAAGAGTGGAGAACAAGAAGTCAGGCTGATAGAAGAATGTGGAAGGCTTCTTCAGCACAGAAATATCCAAACTCACAGTATGCTAAGAGAGATATCATCGGAGATACCGCGGTTATCAATAATTTTCCTTATAAGGCTTTGCGTAGTTATTATGAAAAATGGTATCGTCCAGACCTTCAGGCAGTAGTGGTAGTGGGGGATATTGATGTAGATGTTGTTGAGAAAAACATAAAAGAACTTTGGAAAAATGTTCCTTCGGCTAAGAATCGTGGAGAACGTCCTGTCTATCCAATTCCAGATAATAAAGAACCTATTATCTCTTTTGTAAAAGATAAGGAGGCTGCCTATACAAGAATTGATTTAGAGTATAAGCAAAACCCTTTGTCTTCGTCGCTTAAATTATCTCAGGTTGGTTTTGTACAAGACATTGTCAGTACCATTGTTTCACTTGTGTTGTCGGATAGGTTTTCTGAAATAAGCAGAAAACCAGATGCGTCATTTGTTTTTGCCGCAGGAGGTTATGGAGAATTAGTAAAGTCAAAAGATGCTTTTCAACTTTCTTGTGTAGCCAAAGAGGGAAAAGAGTCTAAAGCTTTGGAAGATTTACTTATTGAGGCTGATCGTTTGAAACGATTTGGCATAACCAATTCCGAGCTTCAACGAGCAAAGAGTAACATACTTTCCGCCGTGGAAAAGGAGTTTAATGAACGTGAAAAAAGAGAGAATATCTCTTTGGTAAATGAATGTATAAGTCATTTTTTGAGTAACTCGCCATTGTTGTCGGTAGAATGGAAGTTGGAAACTATAAAGAGAGAACTCCCAAGATTGACTCTTGAAATGGTAAATACTTTTGTGCAAAAGAAATGTGTTAGAGAAGATAATTTGATAATTAGTTTTTCTTCGCCCGAGAAAGAAGATCTTGCTCTTCCTTCTCAAGAAGATGTGCTGAATGAGTTGGCAAAGGTGAATAGAATGATTGTCAGTGCTCCTCAAGAAGAAAACTTGAATCGCCCACTAGTTGAAAATACTCCAAAAATGGGTTCGATAAAGGAATTGGCGAAGAATGCTTCGTTGGATGCAGTAGAATGGACATTGAGTAATGGCATAAAAGTGATCATTAAGCCTACCGCTTTCAAAAAAGACGAAATTTTGATGTTGGCTTATAGTAAGGGAGGAACATCTAAAGTTGAAAAATTGGAAGATCTTCCATCTGCTGTTGTAGCTGAAGATTTGGTTGAATTTTGCGGTTTAGGGAACTTCTCTGCTAGTGAATTAGAGAAAATGTTAGCAGGAAAAATTGTTGGAGTACAGCCTTCAATAAACGCCTTTGGCGAAGAGTTG
>JAGCIZ010000062.1 GCA_017648235.1 Paludibacteraceae bacterium | reverse complement strand
TGGCATTGAGCAACCAAAGGAAATGACTGGACATTCATTGATTAATAAGTAATAAAAGTATTTTTCTTGTTGTTCTTTTGTATGAGGAAATTCATTTGTTTGGTTGCTCTTTGGATTTTTGTTTGTAGCACATTTGCTACAGACGAACTTTTAATGACCATAGGCAACAAAAAAATCCTACAAAGCGAATTTGAATATTTCTACAAAAAGAACAACAAAGAAACTTTACTTAATTCAGAAATTGACGAATATCTTCAACAATTTCAAAACTTCAAACTAAAAGTTTGTGAAGCAGAAGCACTCAAACTTGATACTGCAAGTTCGTTTGTAGAGGAATTCAGCAGTTATCGTTCTCAAATAGTTGCACCATACTTAACAGATAAGAATAAAGAAGATGATTTGATGCAAGAGGTCTATAGCCACTTGCTTGAAGATGTGGATGCAAGTCATATTTTGGTAAGAGTTCCTTATAATGCTCCGCCTGAAGACACGTTGAAACTTTACCAAAAAGCATTGGACATTTGCAAACGACTCGAGAAAGAAAATTTTGAGGATGTTGCAAAAGAAACTTCCGATGACTATTCTGCTAAACAAAATGGAGGGCGATTAGGTTATTTCACAGGAATGATGACCATATTTCCTTTTGAAAATGCTGCCTACCGAATGAAAATAGGAGAAATTTCAAAACCTGTCAGATCTGCTATTGGTTATCACATCATAAAAATTAATAACAAACGAAAAGCCGTTGGTGAAGTTCGTGTTGCACATATTTTGAAAATGGTGTCTCAACACATGACAAAAAAGCAACAAGACAGTATTCAAGATTTAACTCAAGAAATCTTCAAGCGCTTGGGAAACAACGAAGATTTTGCATCATTGGCAAAAGAATTTTCGGATGACCGCCAAACAAGTTCCAATGGAGGTGAATTGATGTGGTTTGGACTTGGAAAAATGGCGAAAGAGTTTGAAAAAACTGCTTTTGAACTTAGGAATATAGGAGAAGTTAGCAAACCTATTAAAACTGTTTATGGCTGGCACATTATTCAGCTAAAAGAAAAACGAGAAGTCTCTTCGTTTGACAAAAAGAAAAATGAAATCGCTCGGCTAATTCAATATGACGGACGTAAAGAAGCTATAAGACAATCATTTATCAAACAACTAAAAATCGATTATAAGTTCTCTGCTGACAGTTGTGTTCTAAAAAAAATATTCAATGCCTTTAACGCTTCGAACGACAAATCTACTTTTATTGAAAATATTGAGAATAAAAATGATGTCGCACTAGCAACATTTGCCAATCAAACTATTTGGATGAATGAATTTGTAGATTTTTTAATCAAAGAGTTTTCAAATGCAAAAAGCACGGATATAAATGTAGTTTTCGACTATTTTTCAGGCGAAAAAATTATTGCTTTTGAAGATTCTCAGTTAGAAAACAAACATCCTGATTTCAAAAATTTGATGCAAGAATACCATGACGGACTTTTGTTTTTTGAAGTTAGCAAGTTGAAAATTTGGGATGAAGCAGCAAAAGATACAACTAAACTAAAATTATATTTTGAGGAAAACAAAGACACTTTCAAAACAGATGGTCCTTATTTCAAAGGATTTATCATTGAATGTAAGAACAAAAAAATTGCAAAACAAGTAAAAAAAATCATTACAAATGCTCATCCTGATTCTATAGATAGTTACATAAAAACTCGTATTAACATAGATTCTACATTAAATGTAAAAGTTCAGAAAGGATTTTGGGAAAAAGGAGATAATCCAGTTGCTGACAAGAAGATTTTCAAGTCAAAAAACTCGTACAAAGCAGAATCTAAGTTGCCTATTATAGAAACAGTAGGAAGGAAACTACAAATACCGGAAAATTATAACGACGTTTTAGGCAAAGTAATTTCTCTTTATCAGAACTATTTGGAGAATGAATGGGTTTCTGCTCTACGAAAGAAATACCCCATTTGGGTTAATGAAAAAGAGTTGAACAAATACCGTAAATAACTTATGTTCAAGACATTTTTAAGCATATTTATCGCTGTCAGTTTTGTTTTTTCTACTTGTCAAAAAAAACAAAGCGACTCATTAAGAACACCTGTTCTAAAAATCAACAATCAATATCTTTACGAAGATGAATTACCTAAAACTCAGCATTTAAGCAGTGCAGATAGTATCGCTTTAATTGAAAAGTTTGAAAAAAATTGGGTAATTGATGCACTCATGTACGAACATGCATCAAAAAACGTAGATCAAAAATCTATTGATTTATTGGTAGAAGAATATAGAAAAAGCCTCATTGTTCAGAATTACAAACAATTACTTATAAATCAACGATTAAACGACCCTTCTGAACATCAAATTAGCGATTATTACGAAAAATATTCATCCCAATTCTTACTGGAAGAAGACATTGTAAAAGGTGTTTTTGTAAAAGTTCCAAAAAATGCCGACAAATTAAAAAAAATGCGAAAATGGGTCGAAGATTTTTCTGTAGAAAACATAGAAGAGATGGAAAATTATAGTGTAAAAAACTATGGCTCGCTTGACCTTTTTGCTGAAAATTGGGTTTTGGAACGTGAGCTAATCAAACAATTACCAACTACAGAAAATCTAAATTTGACTTCCGATAAATTTATTGAAATGGAGGATAGCGTTTTTGTATATATGCTAAACGTTTTTGATTATCGAAAAAAAGGAGAAGAAGAACCTCTTGATTTTGCATACGAAAAAATCAAAAACATCCTTCTTAACAAACAAAAAATTGAATTTATACAAAATTTTGAAGAGGAATTATACCAACAATTTCAGAAAGATATTATGTATTTTACTACTAATAACAACGAAGTAGAACAATGAAAAAAAACATTCTAACATATTTTATTTTATCCATTATATCAACGTTTGCTACAGCACAAAACAATCTGATTGATGGCATTGTTTGGGTTGTAGGAGATGAAGTCATTCTTCGTTCGGAAGTTGAAGAACAAACAATAAGAATGCAGTACGAAGGGCAAAAAGTTCAAGGCGATTTGTATTGTACCATACCAGAGCAAATGGCAATTCAAAAATTATTTCTACATCAAGCTAAAATTGAAAGTATAGTTGTTGCCGAGAGTATGGTTGTTTCACAAGTTG
>JAGCIZ010000061.1 GCA_017648235.1 Paludibacteraceae bacterium | reverse complement strand
TCAGACCCATTGCGTTGGTATATGATGACAAATGCATCGCCTTGGGACAACCTCAAATTTGACGTAGAAGGTGTGGAAGAGGTTCGCCGTAAATTTTTCGGAACACTCTATAACACTTATTCATTCTTTGCTCTTTATGCCAACGTTGACGGATTCAGTGGCAACGAAGCACAAATAAACGTTGCCGAACGTCCCGAAATTGACCAATGGATACTTTCATTGCTCAATTCGCTAGTTAAAGAGGTGGCCGAACATTACGAAAACTACGAGCCAACTCGTGCTGGTCGTGCTATCAGCGATTTTGTTCAAGAAAACTTATCGAACTGGTACGTTCGTCTCAACCGCAAACGATTCTGGGGAGGAACAATGGACAACGATAAATTAGCTGCTTACCAAACACTTTACGAATGCCTAGTAACCATCAGCAAATTGATGGCTCCTATCGCTCCATTCTATGCAGACCGTTTGTATTGCGACTTGACGGGAGAAGGCTCAGTACATTTGACAGACTTCCCTACATGCAACGAAGCACTTGTTTCGCAGAACCTTGAAGCATGTATGCAACTTGCACAGCAAGCTACTTCTATGATTTTGGCACTTCGTAAAAAAGCAAACAAAAAAGTGCGTCAGCCATTGCAAAAAGCTGTTATCCCCGTTTCGAGCGAAGATGTTTTGAAACAATTGCAACATGTTGCCGATTTGATTAAAACGGAAGTAAATATCAAAGAACTTCAGGTGGTTACCGACGAAAATTCTACCATCAAATTGGTGAAACGCATCAAACCGAACTTCAAAACATTGGGCAAAAAATACGGCAAACAAATGAAAGAAATTGCCGCAGCCATTGCCGGTCTTGCACAAGAAGAAATTGCCGCTATAGAAACAAAAGGAAGCATCATGCTCGCTTTGGCTAGTGGAGAGGTTTGCATAGAAATTGCCGATGTAGAAATTGCTACCGAAGATATGCCGGGCTGGCTTGTAGCCAACGAAGGCAACCTGACCATTGCTCTCGACATTGAGGTGTCCGAAGCATTACGACAAGAAGGTGTTGCTCGCGAACTTGTAAACCGCATTCAAAACATCAGAAAAACAAGCGGTTACGAAATCACTGACAAAATATCGGTGAACATCGAAGCACGCGAGGAGATAACCGAAGCTGTAGAAAACCACAAAGATTACATCGCTTCGCAAGTATTGGCTACTTCGCTCTGCGTTGTGGAACAAATAGCAAACCCTACACCGCTTGACTTCGAAGATTTTGTAGTGAACATTTATATTGAAAAAGCGTAATTTAACTTTATATATTGAATAACCATTAAAAACATTTTGCCTATGATATAAAGCGTATATCTGATACGCACATCTTGAAAATAATTGGAAAGCGTTAGCTTTTTATTCGGGATTCCGAAACTTCGACAATTTCAGAATTACCCCAAAGAATAAAAAATCTAACTCACGTAGATGCTACGTGGGATTTATTCTTGTATTTGGGGTGATAGGTAGTCGAAGACCTCGGAATCCGAAGAAAAGTATAAAGTCTCACGTTTTTTATGTGCGTACGTCTTTAAGAAATGAGACTTACGGAGAACCCCGAAGCCGTTGAAGTGAGGGAATTTTTAATTAAAATAGATTATGAATAAGATATTAAAACATAAAAGACTTATTGCTTTCTTCTTTTTATCACAAATTATTTGTGTTCAAATTCTCGCAAATACAACTGCAACATTAAAAAGTGGTACTTACGTATCAATACGTATATTGGAAGAATTGTCAACTAAAAAAGGAGCAAAAAACACACAAACAAGTGTACAAGCAATTGTTGATAATGATGTCTGGGACAAAAAGGGAAATCTATTCATAGAAAGAGGGACTCCTGTAGTTGTTGATGTTGAGAGCACAAAACCTAAAGGTATGGGAAAAGAAGGTATTATAACCTTAAAGCCTAAATACACAACAGCTATTGACGGACAAAAGATTCAATTACAAGGTTCTAAGACCATAGCTGGAGAGAATCAAAGAACTGAAGCTATAGTATTTGGATGTTGTTTTGGTTTATGTATATTACCTATTATCGGATTTGCTTTTTTTGCTTGTCCAGGAGAAGATGCATACGTTCCAACTGATTTTATCCTCACAAATATTGTTGTGGATGGGAATTATTCAGTCGAGGTTAATAATGTAGAATAATCTCATTAAAAACCGACCGTTTACACTCCGCTTATCGTAAGAAAGAGCGGAGTTTTTTGTATTTTCATATCCGGCAGAGAAATTGTAATTTTGTCGGAAAAAGAAAACGTTATGAATAAATTCTTACCACTACTTGTATTTCGCTGCGTAGCATTGGGGTTAGGTTTAGGCGTACTCACACTACTCGGTATGCACAAAATAGCTGTAGAAGAGGCTGTTTGGTTATTGGCTTTGGCTGTCACTTGCCTTGCTGCTTGTTCACTCGGAGAAAACAGTAAAAATCAAAAAAAGAAATGAAAAAATTCTTCTTCACCACACTGCTCTTTAGTTTTATTGTTTCCAATATTGTAGCACAACCTTTTTTTAATAAAAAAGGAATGGAGTCGGCATCTATTGCCTACGTTGTAAAAAACCTAAAAACTGGCAACATCGTACACCAACAAAACAATTTACTCTCATTCACTCCAGCTTCAGTTACAAAACTCATAACCACAGCCACTGCTTTGGAAATTTTAGGTAAAGATTTCACCTTCAAAACATATATCGAATACGATGGCGTAATTGAAAACGGAACTCTAAAAGGCAATTTGTACATACGTGGCGGAGGCGACCCAACGCTTGGTTCCTATAAAATGGGAGATCCTCGTTTTATGCAATCATGGGCAAAAATCATAAAATCAGCAGGAATAAATGCAATTACTGGAGCTATTGTGGCAGATGTTTCGCTGTACGACCAAGAAGGCGTTTCTCCCAAATGGCTTTGGGAAGACATTGCCAACTACTATGCTCCATCGATTTTTGCGCTCTCTATTTATGACAATACATGTAGAGTAATGTTGCGTTCTGGAGCAGAAGGTTCTGCACCCGAAGTCATCAGCCACAAACCATTCATAGAAGACATGATTCTACACAATCACCTTGTAGTGAAGAACATAAAATCAGATAGTGCTTACTTCTATGGCTCTCCTCTTAGCAACGAACGCTACCTTTTTGGGGCTGTTCCCATCAACAAAAAAGAATTCATCATAAAAGGCGATATTCCTAATTTACCCATGTTTTTTGCAAAAGAAATGGACAAAAATTTGAGAAACATTGGGATAAAAATCGCTCAACAACCTAAGGTTTTGTTCAAAAAAGAGAACACAAATAGAAAAGTAATTCATTGCCAACATTCTCCAAAACTATCTCGTATAATTCAAGAAATCAATGTAAAAAGCAACAATGTATATGCCGAACACTTATTCAAATACCTTTCTCTACAAAAAAATAATGTAGCACATTCGGCTGTTTCAATAGGCGTAGTAAAGTCGTTTTGGAAACAAAAAGGACTTAATACCGAGTCACTCTTTTTGCAAGATGGAAGCGGACTTTCGCCAAAAAACAAAATTTCGGCACAGTTTTTCGTTGATTTACTTTGTTATATGAGGCGTTCGGAAAACTTCGAAGCATTCTACAATTCTCTTCCAGTAGCTGGCGAATCTGGAACTATTCGACAATTCCTATCCGGAACTGCACTCTCTGGAAACGTAAAAGCAAAAAGCGGAAGTTTTGATATGGTACAATGCTATGCCGGCTATATGTCTGACTCATACGCTTTTGCTGTATTAACAAACAACTTCTATTGTCCACGAAGAGAAATTGTGAGAGAAATAGAAAGACTCCTAACTCAATCGATTCGATGAAAAAAGCTGATATTTTTTGCATTGAAGAGACCACATCGACAAACCAATTACTTTGGCAACTAGCAACGGAAAAGAATTTGCCGGAAGGAACGGTTGTTCATACCTATTTCCAAACCAACGGAAGAGGACAAGGCAGCAATACATGGGAATCTGAAAAAGGAAAAAATCTACTTTTCAGTATGCTTCTTTTCCCTAAAAATATAGCTATTACACAGCAGTTTCTGCTCTCAGAAATTGTTGCTCTGGCTATAAAAGACGTTCTTCAAAAAGAATTGAACAGAACTGTTAAAATCAAATGGCCAAACGATATTTATGTCGAAGATAAAAAAATTGCAGGAATCTTGATTGAGAACAAAGTTATGGGAAATAAATTTTCCTCTTCTGTAATCGGTATCGGTTTGAATGTAAACCAAACTCATTTCTTCAGCAATGCACCAAATCCCATTTCAATGAAATTACTTTCAAATAATAACTTCAACATTGAAGAAATAATGGTTACTATTCATAGTAGAATTTTGGAATACTATGAAAGCATAGGTTTTGATGCAAGAACTTTACAAGAAAGTTATTTTAACTCATTATACCGCAACGATGATTTTTATGCGTACAAAAACTGTAAAGGAGAACTTTTTATTGCAAAAATAACTCAAGTTCTTCCATCAGGTCAATTGGTCTTAGTTGATTCAAATAACAACACACACACATATAGCTTCAAAGAAGTAGAGTTTATTATCGAAAAAAACATATAAAAAGAACAAAAAAGCACTATTACCTTTTTCTATTTCTAAAAAAGTTGTAAATTTGCACGCTTAAAATAAGATAAGAAGCAGAGGACAAAGAAAAAATTTAAACCCTTTATTTAATGGCAGATAAGAAAAAAGAAGTACCTAATCGAATTAACGAAAATATTCAAGCAAAAGAAGTTCGTTTAGTTGGTGACAATGTAGAACAAGGTGTATATCCTATCAAACAAGCCATTAGTATTGCAGAATATCAGGGTTTAGATTTAGTGGAGATTTCTCCAAATGCAGTTCCTCCTGTATGCAAAGTAATTGATTATCAAAAGTTTCTATATCAACAAAAAAAGAGAGAAAAAGAATTAAAGGCTAAATCAACAAAAATTGTTGTCAAAGAAATTCGTTTTGGACCTCAAACAGATGACCACGACTACAATTTTAAATTGAAACATGCTCAAGGATTTTTGAAAGAAGGTTGCAAAGTTAAAGCTTTCGTATTTTTCAAAGGTCGTTCAATTCTTTTCAAAGAACAGGGAGAAGTGTTATTATTGCGTTTTGCGAATGATTTGGAAGATTTAGCAAAAGTAGATTCTCTTCCAACTCTAGAAGGCAAACGAATGATTATAATGCTTTCACCAAAAAAGAAATAAAAGATTTTATTATTAACTATAACCAATTAAAATTTTAAGAAAATGCCAAAAATGAAGACTAATTCCGGTGCTAAAAAAAGATTCGCTCTTACCGGAACAGGAAAAATCAAACGTAAGCACGCTTTTAAAAGTCATATTTTGACAAAAAAGACGACTAAACAAAAACGTAATTTAACTCACGCAGGATTGGTAAATGCTGCTGATGTAAAAAATGTTAAAGCACTGCTCGTTATTTAAGAAATATTAGTATTAACCGAATGTTTAGCTAAAAAAAGATTGTAAAAATAAAACAACGCTAACATTCAAAAAAAACAAAAAATTATGCCAAGATCAGTAAATCACGTCGCTTCTAGAGCGAAACGTAAAAAAATTTTGAAGTTAACAAGAGGTTATTTTGGTGCACGTCGTAACGTATGGACTGTAGCAAAAAATACTTGGGAAAAAGGTTTGCAATATGCTTATCGCGACCGCAAGAACAAAAAACGCACATTCCGTGCATTGTGGATTCAACGTATCAACGCAGCTGCACGTTTGGAAGGCTTCTCATACTCTCAATTGATGGGAGCTTTGCACAAAGCAGGAATCACAATCAATCGTAAAGTTCTTGCTGACCTTGCTATGAACAATCCTGCTGCTTTTGAAGCAATTGTTAAACAAGCAAAAAATATGAAATAAAACTTACCTTCGTATTAAGAAAGAAACGCCATCCTTGATGGCGTTTCTTTTTATTTATTAGATGAATTGAAGAAAAATTCATTCGCCTTCTGCAAATCTTCAGGAGTGTCCACTCCCATGGTTTCCGAGTTTGTTATTCCCACCTTTATACGAAAACCATTCTCTATCCATCTAAGCTGCTCCAATTTTTCTGACAATTCAAGTGGAGTTGCTTCTAAACGAGTAATCTGCTCTAAAACATCAACTCTATATGCATACATTCCTATATGTTTATAGAAAGTCCCCTTTTGCAACCATTTCAATCTATCTATTCCTCTCAAATAAGGGATAACTGATCGGCTAAAATAAATTGCTTCCATTCGATTATTTATAACCACCTTCGGCGTATTCGGAGAAGACAAAGAATCAATCGTATCTTTTTCCGAAAAAGGTTTTACAAGTGTTGCTATCTCTGTTATAGGATCAGAAAAGCAATTCTTTAATAATCCTATCTGCTCAGGCTGAACAAAAGGTTCGTCACCTTGTACATTTATCACAACGTCTACCTCTTTAGCAATGCGTTGATAAGCCTCAAAACAACGATCCGTTCCACTTCGATGGTCAGCACTTGTCATCACAACATTTCCCCCAAAACAATTCACCACATCAAAGATTCTTTCATCGTCTGTTGCCACATAAACATCCTCAGTTTCCTTCTTTACTTGCTCATAAACCAACTGTATCATTGGTTTATGTCCAATCAAAGCTAGAGGTTTCCCCGGGAAACGAGACGAAGCGTAACGAGCAGGAATTATTGTTAAGAATTTCATTTTTCTCTAGAAATTTATCAAAGACTACCCTTTGTAGAGGGCAATTCATAACGATAAATATCTCTCTTAACTGCCATTTTTATTGCTTTTGCAAAAGCCTTAAAAATTCCCTCTATTTTATGATGTTCGTTATCTCCTTCAGCTTTAATATTAAGGTTCATTTTTGCCGCATCGCTAAGCGATTTGAAAAAGTGAACAAACATTTCCGTTGGCACATCACCTACCTTCTCGCGATTAAATTTTGTGTCAAAAACCAACCACGATCTTCCTCCAAAATCCAAAGCTACCTGACACAAACAATCATCCATTGGCAAACAAAAACCATAACGCTCAATTCCACGCTTATCTCCCAAAGCATTCTTTAACACTTCCCCAAGAACAATAGCAGTATCTTCTATAGTATGGTGCTCATCTACATGCAAATCTCCTATTGTTTTTACCACAAGATCCATTCCTGAGTGACGTCCAATTTGATCTAAAAGATGATCAAAAAAAGATAATCCTGTGGAGATATCAGTATTTCCCTTACCATCAAGATTTATTTTTATATAAACATCAGTTTCTTTAGTTGTTCTACGCAACTCTTCAACTCGCTCTTTTGCAAAAAGAAATTCCGAAATCTCGTTCCACGAAAC
This sequence comes from Paludibacteraceae bacterium, assembly GCA_017648235.1. Lineage (GTDB taxonomy): Bacteria > Bacteroidota > Bacteroidia > Bacteroidales > Paludibacteraceae > RGIG9608. The sequence goes on along the minus strand of JAGCIZ010000061.1, from coordinate 414 downwards.
AAAAGTATTAAACTTAAAACCTTCTAATGAAAGACTTTCTTTTCCAATTAAAATCCCATTACAACAAAGATTTTTTGCTAATTGCATATCAGTAATTCTGTCACCAATAACAAATGAATTTGCTAAATCGTACTCACCATTCATATATTTTTCCAACAAACCCGTATTAGGCTTACGAGTTGGGAGATTTTCTTCTGGAAAAGATTTATCTACAAGTATCTCATTAAACTTAACACCCTCATTTTCGAAACAGGAAAGCATTTTTTGTTGCACTTTGTCAAAATTTTCTTGAGGATAGGAATCTGTTCCCAGACCATCTTGATTTGTAACAATTACCAATTCAAAATCTAAATTCTTTTGAATAAAATACAGATTACGAAAAACTGCGGGCAAAAATTCTAACTGATCCAATGT
>JAGCIZ010000060.1 GCA_017648235.1 Paludibacteraceae bacterium | reverse complement strand
ATTGTCAAGTCGAGCAAAAGTGGGCCCAAACATCGGGTGCGTAGACACAAAACGCATTCCCGTTTTTTGGTAAAATTCAGGCAAGCCAGTTTTTACCGAAGCAATATCGGACAAAATACAATCTTTAGAAACGTATGGCAATACTTTCTCAAACGCTTCAATTGTGTACTTTATAGTAGCAGCGTTGATAACGAGTTCGGGATTAAACTCACGAACACCATCCAATTCGCTCAAACGTTGTGTATTAAATACAAATCGCAAACGCGAAGCATCAGGATCGTACAGCGCGACTTCGTGTTTCAAACAGAGAGCGTCGGTAAAAAACGTTCCCATTTTCCCTGCACCTAAAATCAATATTCTCATTTTGCCGAAAAGTTTATTTGTTAATAATTTCTACTTGCTGACGTACCGATTCTTCGTGAATAGCTTCAAACACTTTTTTCATAAATTCGCTATCCATTCCGCATTGTACGGCTTGAATGCCACGTTTATTGATAATTTCATCGTAGCGTCCCGATTGAAAAATGGTCATATTGTGTTCCTTCTTGAAAACACCTATTTCACGCGAAATACGCATGCGTTTTGCCAGTGTTTCAATCAACTGATTATCGCATTCATCGATTTGTGAACGCAATTCGCTCAAGTTGTCAGTAGTTTGTTTTCCTTCACGAATTACCAAAAGATTCAGAATGTAACTCAAAATATCTGGCGTAACTTGTTGCATGGCATCGCTCCAAGCGCAATCGGGATTTTCGTGCGACTCAATCATCAATCCATCAAAATTCAAATCCATTGCTTGCTGGCAAAGTGGGGCAATCAACTCACGTTTTCCACCAATGTGACTTGGATCGCAAATAATTGGTAGTCTTGGTAAGCGGCGTCTTAATTCGATGGGAATATGCCATTGTGGAAGATTTCGATAAATTTTTTTGTCGTACGAACTAAATCCTCGATGTATAACACCAAGTTGTTTGATTCCTGCATTGTTTAGTCGTTCCAAAGCTCCAATCCAAAGTTCTAAATCAGGATTGACAGGGTTTTTTACCAATACTGGAATATCTACGCCACGCAATGAATCGGCAATTTCTTGCACAGCAAACGGATTTGCCGATGTTCTAGCACCAATCCAAAGCAAATCGATGTCGTGTTTCAAAACTTCTTCGACGTGTTTGGCAGTTGCTACTTCGGTGGCTACACGCATACCTGTTTCTTGCTTTACACGTTGCAACCAAGGTAAACCTTTTTCTCCAACACCTTCGAATCCTCCTGGTTTAGTGCGAGGTTTCCAAATACCTGCACGGAAAATTTTTATGCCTTTTGATGCTAACTGTTTAGCTGTGTTTAGTGTTTGTTCTTCCGACTCTGCACTGCAAGGTCCAGCTATTACTACGGGGCGTTTGCCTTCAACACCTTCCAATTTTATTTCTTTCAAATCAAGTTCCATATCTTAAAAAAGTTGTTTCGTTTTGTTTATAAATTTTGTTTAATTCTATTCAATGCTTCTGCTAATTTTTCTTCTTTGGCGCAAAGCGAAATGCGAATATAGCGACTTCCGTTCGAACCGAAAATAAATCCTGGCGTGATAAATACGCGAGCTTTGTGCAATACTTTTTCGGTAAGTTCTTCGACATTGGTATAAGTATCTGGAATTCGTCCCCAGAGAAACATACCTACTTGTGTTTTGTCGAAAACGCAATTGAGTGTAGTCATAATTTCCTCAGCAAGTTTTCTTCGGCGGCTATAAACGTTGAAGTTTGCCTCTTCGTGCCACGCTTCGCTGTTGTTGTAAGCTTGTGCAGCAGCCAACTGCATTGGGCGGAAAGTGCCCGAATCGATATTGCTCTTTATCTTCAAAATCCATTGTACGAATTCGGCATTTGTAGCCAACATTCCTACACGCCAACCCGGCATATTATGACTTTTGCTCATCGAATTAAACTCAATGCAATAGTTTTTGGCATCTGGAATATTCAGTATGCTTATTGGCTTTCTGTTAAGAATAAAACTATACGGATTGTCGTTCACCACAACGATGTTTTTTCGTTTAGCAAAGTCAACAAGACGAGCATATAAATCT
>JAGCIZ010000059.1 GCA_017648235.1 Paludibacteraceae bacterium | reverse complement strand
GAATAAGTTGAATCTTTCCTCTATCAGAAAAGTTGTTCAAATCTCCACAAAGTGCAAGTGCTTGAAAAATATTTATCTTTTCCTTTGGCATAGAATAGCGACCTGTTCCCGCCTCTCCTATTACTGAAAAGGTTCTATTTTGCAGACGAACATCAACTGAAAAATGAGATATAAAATCTTTTAACTTTTCTTCTAACAAGAATTTTATTTCACGAATACTTTTTTCGGCAACATATAGTTTTCCAAGAGCAGGAAAATCTATCGTTCCATCTTCATAAATAGTATACGAATAAAGAGGATTATTATTGGATGAATTCAAAGTATTTAGATTGGTGCCACCATTGAAAAACTTCTGGGATTCCTTATCCAACGAATTGACATTGATATAAAGCATATCACCAGACCTAACTTTATAATCTACATACTCCACACTATCAATGTATTGTGCAATATGTTTTCCCTCTTGCAAATAGTTTACCTTTCGGCTCGTAACACACGAACTTAAGGATAAAGTAATACCCAAAAGAAAAATTATATTTCTAAATTTTACAACTCTCATAAGCAGAGCAAAAGTAAAAAAATATCACCAACTTTTTATAAAAAACGCCAAATAAAAAGGCATTATATTCCGTTTGATATCCTTATTTTTTCTCGTCAATATATGAATCTTTGAACCCAAGAAAATAGAGAATTCCGTCAAGACCAACAGTAGAAATCGCTTGACGAGCATTTTCTTTTACCTTTGGTTTGGCATGAAAGGCAATTCCTAAACCTGCAACATTGAGCATCTGCAAATCATTAGCTCCATCTCCAACCGCAATAACTTGCTGCAAATCCATATTTTCCACTTGCGCAATTAAGCGTAACAATTCTGCTTTACGTTTTGCATCAACGATATCGCCCAAATAACGTCCCGTTAGTTTTCCATCTACAATCTCCAAATCGTTGGCATAAACGTAGTCGATACCAAATTTCTGCTTCAAATAGTTACCAAAATATGTAAATCCACCTGAAAGAATTGCAATTTTATAACCCATACGCTTAAGTACAGAAATCAAACGATCTGCTCCTTCCATTATTGGTAGTCGCTGAGCAATTTCTTCCATTACAGACGCATCAATTCCTTTGAGCAAAGCCACTCGTTGTTTGAAACTCTCCGAAAAATCAATCTCACCACGCATAGCCGATTCTGTAATTTTCTTCACCTCATCGGCTACTCCTGCATAAGCAGCAAGTTCATCTATCACCTCAGTTTTTATCAACGTAGAATCCATATCGAAACAAATCAAGCGGCGACTTCTTCTGTACAAATTATCTTCTTGGAAAGATATATCAAACTGAAGTTCTTTGGATAGTTCCAAAAATCTAAGTTGCATTTCTGCTTTATTTTTGGGTGTTCCACGCACAGAAAACTCTACACATGCTTTTGAAACTTGTGCCACACCATTTTCGAGAGGAACACGCCCTGTCAAACGCTTGATTGTATCAATATTCATCTCTTGAGAAGTGATAACTTGAGCCACATTTGCAATGTGACGTGCAGTTATCTTCTGCCCCAAAATAGTGATGATGTATCGATTTTTCCCTTGCATACTGACCCAATTGGCATATAAATCCTTTTCAATAGGAGTAAAATTGATTTTAATATCAAGTTCAGCTGCTTTGAGCAAAAGACCACGAAGAACTTTGCCCGACTCCGATTCGTTTGGAGAATGAAACAAAATATCTAACGACAAATGATTGTGGATAGAAGCCTGTCCGATGTCCAAAATTGTGGCGTCGTACTTCGACAAAACTTCTGTTATTGCCACCGTCAAACCAGGGCGATCTCGTCCTGATATTGTTATTAAAATAATTTCATCTGAAAGTTTCATATCGTACTAAAATTTAATTCTCCTTTTCTATAGAAATTCAACCTCTGCCCCATTCAACCACTCAACAAAAAAGTCTATTCCCTTTTCTATTTCCGGAATCAAAATATATTCATCCGCCGTATGAGAACGTGCAGAATCTCCTGCCCCAATTTTTACACTAGGAAATGGCAACAATGCCTGATCACTCAACGTAGGAGAGCCAAAAGTATTTGCTCCCAAACAGATTGCTTTTTTCACCAACTCATTTTGTGGAGTAAAAGTTGAATTCAAGCGTGTACTACGAGCCATTACTTCGCAATCAACCATATTCGTTTTTACAATATCAAGTATTTCTTGATTAGAATAAAGTTCATT
>JAGCIZ010000058.1 GCA_017648235.1 Paludibacteraceae bacterium | reverse complement strand
AGTGGTTTTGAAGAAGAAACACACCTACGTTTTGGAACTTTGCGACTTGTTCGTGGTGATTGGAAAGTTTATTCTAAACATCTTTATGACATAAACACACCTCCAACTACCGATGCCTCGCTAGATATCTCGGCAGTAAGTATAGAAGAAAATTCCAATAAAGAACCCGTAAATTATGTTCTACCTCCAGGAGTTACTCGCGAAACTGACCCAAGTCAGCCTCAAATCCGTCAGCAAAACGAGCAATCGTTGCAAATGAAGGTAGTTAATCTCTCTCCTAATGATTCTCGTGCTGTTTATAAAAACCTTTCGTTCGACTTGCGTCAGTACGGAAGGATTCAAATGTTTGCTCATGCAGAGAAACTACTTGAAGAAAAAACTGATGAATTAAAAGACAACGAAGTAAGCATATTTTTGCGCATTGGTAGCGACCTTACGACTAATTATTATGAATACGAAGTTCCTTTGAAAATTACCCCAAAAGGTCGGTATGCTATGGAAGAGAGTGCAGCTGTTTGGCCTCAGGAAAATATGATAGATTTCCCTCTCTCATTGCTGACGAAAGTAAAGCAAAATAGAAATAAAGAAAGCAAACGAGAAAGTAGTTCGGTTTCATTCCTTCTCCCTTATTCGGAATATGATCCAGAACGTATTCAAAACAAAGTTACAGTCGTTGGTAATCCAAATCTTGGCGATGTAGAAACCATCATGATTGGTATTAGAAACAATGGACGTACCCCAAAATCGGCGGAAATTTGGGCAAACGAACTTCGCCTAACAGATTACAATGAAGATGGAGGTTGGGGAGCCTTGTCTGACCTTGCCATTAGTTTTTCCGATTTTGGCAATTTTAATGTTTCTGGTCGAATAGAAACTGCAGGTTTTGGAGGGATAGAGGATAATGTTCAGAGCAGAAATATGGACGATAGATATCAAGTAAATCTTTCCACAGCTTTTGAGTTAGGAAAACTTTTCCCCGAAAAGGCAAAAGTTCATTTGCCGATATTCTTTTCTTATTCACAAGATTATATCAAACCAAAATACAATCCGCTTGACCAAGATGTACTTTTGAAAGATGCTATTGATAACCTAGAGACGGAACAGGAGAAAGATGAACTCAAGAAGAATTCCATTACAAAGGCAACAACCAAGAGTGTAAATTTAACAAACGTAAAAGTGGATTATTCGGGTAGCAAACCTCGCATTTATGACCCTGCCAACTTCTCCTTCTCGTATGCCTACAACGAGACTTCTGATTTGGATCCAGAAACCGAACGCGATTTTACAAAACAACATCAAGGTACGTTCAACTATGATTTTAGCACAACACCAAAACCTTGGGAGCCTTTCAAAAATTCTAAAAAATTAAACAAACCTATTTTCAAAATAATTCAGGATTTTAGTTTGTTCTATATACCAAGCCGTATTGGTTTTTCGGTGAACATTGCTCGCAATTATTCGGAAACACTAAAGAGAGATTTGGTAGGAACCATGGAAGCTCCAACCTCTTGGCAAGACAATACTTTGCTTTCTTACATCAAAGATTTCAATTGGGACAGAAAGTTTGACTTTAAGTACGATTTGACAAAGAATCTTAAATTCTCGTTCAACTCTGCAGCCAATTCTCGCATCGACGAAACAAAATATGCGCCTGTAAATCGCGAGTTTTTCCCCGATGAATACGAAAACTGGAAAGATACGGTGATGCAAAGTCTCAAAGTAGGAGGACGTCCATTGTCTTACCAACAATCGTTTACAGCGTCTTATACGTTGCCTATCAATAAAATTCCTTATCTCGAATGGATTGCTGTAAATGGGCAATATGCATCGTCGTACAACTGGGAGAGAGGTGTGGTTTTAGAAAATGACTTGAACATGGGAAATGTTATTTCTAACGTCAATAGTTGGCAAGTGGATGGGCAGTTCAATCTCGAAACATTTTACAATAAGTTCAAGTACCTAAAAGATGTAAACAAAAAGTATTCATCATCATCTTCTACCAACAATAAGAAAAGCAAGTACAGACCTAAAACTTTTGAGATCTCTATTAAATTGAAGAAGAAACAACCTATTACCATTTCTCATAGTTTGAAAACCGAAGAAGTAGAGGTTGATATTACTGACGAGAGAGGAAAACCTGTTAAAGTTAAATATAGCATTCAAGATAAAAACAGCATTAGATTTTCTTCAAATAAAGATACGGAAAACCTAAAGGTGAAAATTAAAACCATTGACCCAAACAAAAAGAATATAGCAAAAGAGGTAGGCGATTTCTCGGTTCGCTTCCTAATGATGTTGCGTCGTTTCTCTGTGTCGTACAAGGAAACAGGAAGTCTTACATTACCTGGTTTTATGAACGACGCTAAATTCTTTGGCCAGTCATCAGTCAATAAGATTCTAACCCCTGGACTTGATTTTTCATTTGGTATTCCTGGCGAAAAGTACGTACATAAGGCGTGGGAAAACAATTGGCTTATGAAGAATGATTCCATTATAAATCCGGCTACACTTGCCAAAGCACGCGACCTAGATATTAAAGCTAATGTTGAACCTATTGCTGGACTTAAAATCAATCTATCAGCAAAATACGTTACTACCGATCAGCAAAGTATTCAGTACATGTACGAAGGAATGCCAACTACATTTAATGGTACTTTTAGAATGACAAGTGCTGCAATTGCAACTTCATTTTGGAGCATAGGTAACTCCAAAAATAATTACAGTTCAAAAGCTTATCAAAACTTTAAGTCGAACCGCCAATTCATCGCAAATCACCTGCAAAGCAAGTACACAAATACGCTTTACCCAACATACGGTTTCATGAAAGATTTATCTTCATTGGCCGGAAAGAAATACGATGCCTCTAAAGGAGCTTATAACCTCAATTCGCCTGACGTACTTATTCCTGCGTTTTTTGCAGCGTACACCAATCGTCCAATCGAAAAAGTGGAGAAGTCGCCTTTACCTTCATTGCTAAGTTTATTGCCAAACTGGAGCATTTCTTACGATGGACTTTCTCGAATTGCTTGGGTAAAAAAACATTTCAAAACCGTTGCACTAAAGCATGCTTATCAGTGTACATACAACGTAGGACAATACTCCTCTTATGCCAACTATGTAGAAAATCAAGATGGATTAGGCTTTGTTCAGGATGTGCTCTCTGGCAATCCTATTCCTTCGTCGCAATACGATATTACGAGCGTTTCTTTCAGCGAAAGTTTTAGTCCTCTTATCGGTATGGATGTGGCTATGAAAAACAGTTTAACCGCCAAACTTGAATATCGCAAGCAACGAAACATGACACTTAACTTAACTAGTTTGCAAGTTGTAGAATCGTCCAACGACGAGTGGGTCGTTGGACTTGGTTATGTTCTAAAAGATTTTGATGTTATCCTCAAACTTAAAAACAAAACATCAAAGGTTAAAAACAATTTGACAACTCGTATTGATTTTTCTTTTAAGGATATTAAAACTGTTATTCGAAAAATTGATACCGATGATGTGCAACCAACTAGTGGAAATAAAACAATAGGAGTAAAAATAAGCGCCGATTACGTATTCTCATCGAGACTTAATTTGCGACTTTTCTACGATTATCAAATGAGTAATCCGCTGATTTCAACTTCTTATCCCGTTGCTAATTCTAATTTTGGTTTCAGCATTAAATTAATGCTCACGAGATAAAGATTGTGGATTTTAATGGATGATTTTTATTTTTGTTTATATAAAAGTGTTTGAAAATAAGCGATTTGGAATTATTTGAAAAAATATTACTTTTGCAATTACAATCCTCAACCTAAAAAAGCGATTGATGAAAAAGAACGTTAAATTCAGATTCGACCCCGAAAAACTTACTTATGAACGAATAGAAAATTCCTTTACTAACGTTCTAAAGAAAGTGATAAACAATGTTCTTTTGGCATTGCTTTTGGCAATTGTGTTCTTTTTTCTTTTTAACTACTTTTTTGAATCCCCAAAAGAAGAAAAACTGAGAAAAGAAAACTACCAGATGACCCTCCAATATGAGATTCTAAAAAAGAAATCTGCTGAATTACAAGAAATAGTTGATGATTTGCAAGAGCGAGACAATAATCTTTACCGAGTGGTTTTTCTTGCTGATCCTATTCCTCTTTCTGTTCGCAAAGGGAGCATTGGCGGAGTGAATCGTTACGAAAACCTAATGGGAATGACCAATTCAGAAATCATGATTTCCACCACCAAGCAACTCGATCAGTTGTCAAAGGAGATTTATTTGCAATCCAAGTCATACGATGAAATTGTGGAGCTAGCCAAAAATAAAGAAACCATGCTTAAGCATTTGCCTGCTATTCAACCTGTTTTGAATAAGGATCTTACAAAAGTAGCATCGGGCTATGGTAGACGTATTGACCCTATTTATCGTACGGTGAAGATGCATGAAGGAATGGACTTTACTGCACCTACAGGTACTGATGTCTTTGCTACGGCCGATGGAGAAGTTACTTTTGTGGGTTGGCAACGAGGTTATGGAAATCTTGTGAAAATCGATCATGGCTACGGATACGAAACACGCTATGCGCATCTTCATGGCTTTTTCAAAGGGATAAAAAAAGGTAAAAAAGTATCACGAGGAGATGTAATTGGTTATGTGGGAAATACCGGAAAATCTACAGGCCCGCACCTGCATTACGAAGTTCGCTTCAAGGGAACTCCTCAAAATCCGCACAACTACTATTTTCTTGACCTTTCGCCAGAGGAATATGACCTGATGGTGCAACTCTCCAACAATGCCGGACAACTTCTAGATTAAAAAGAAAATTGTGGTTAGGTTAGTTTATT
>JAGCIZ010000057.1 GCA_017648235.1 Paludibacteraceae bacterium | reverse complement strand
TGCTCCATCAGTAAATTGAACCATACTATGAATGATGCTCTGAGGGTGAACAAGTACTTCTATTTGTTTTGCATCCAAGCCAAATAACCATTTTGCTTCAATTACTTCAAAGCCTTTGTTCATCATGCTTGCAGAGTCGATAGTTATTTTTGCTCCCATTTCCCAATTAGGATGTTTGAGTGCTTGTTTTGCAGTGACATTTTTTAATTCTTTGTAGGAATAAGTACGAAATGGACCTCCAGAAGCTGTAAGAATTATTTTTTCTATTTTGTTGCTGTATTCTCCTGTAAGACACTGAAAAATAGCAGAATGCTCACTATCTACTGGTAGAATTGGAGTTTTGTATTTTTGTGCTAGATTGCAAATAAGTTCCCCGGCTACAACCAGAGTTTCTTTGTTGGCTAACGCAATGGTTTTGCCTGCTTCTATAGCTTTGATAGTAGGAAGAAGACCGGAGTAACCAACCATTGCTGTTACAACAATGTCTATTGGTTGCATTTGTACCATTTCTGCAATTGAGCTGTTGCCGGAAAATACTTTTATTGGTAAAGCCTCTAATGCATCTTTGACTTTTCGGTAAAGAGATTCGTTTGCAACACAAACAACCTCTGGTTTGAATTCTCGTGCTTGTTCAATAAGTAAATCAACGTTATTGTTGCCGGTGATGGCATAAAGTTCAAAACGATTAGGATTTTGTTTGATTACTTGTAAAGTTTGAGTTCCGATTGAACCAGTAGAACCGAGAATTGCAATTTTTTTCATCTTTGTCGCTTTTTTCTCTTTTGCTATTCTTGTAGTGCGCACCAAATCATATCTTTTAGTTCGGTTATCCCAGTGTTTGTTGCTGAGGATATAAATATGCTTGGAATACTTGGTAGTTTTTGTTGTAAATCAGCAATAATTTCTTCGTCAATTAAATCAGATTTTGTAATTGCCAAAATTCGTTTCTTATCTGCTAATTCGGGGTTGTATTCTCTCAGTTCATTTAGCAGTATATTATACTCTTTTTCAATATCTTCGCTGTCTGAAGGGATCATAAATAGAAGAATTGAATTTCGTTCTATGTGTCGCAAAAATCTTAAACCTAACCCTTTTCCTTCGTGTGCTCCTTCGATAATTCCTGGAATATCAGCCATGCAAAAAGACTTGTTGTCTCTATATGTTACAATTCCTAAATTGGGAACAAGTGTGGTGAATGGGTAATTTGCAATTTGAGGTTTAGCTGCTGAAACTACAGATAGAAGAGTGGATTTTCCAGCGTTAGGGAAACCTACTAAACCAACATCGGCAAGAACTTTTAGTTCAAGAATAATAGAACGTTCTTGCATTGGCTCGCCTGGTTGAGCGTAACGAGGTGTTTGATTTGTGGCTGTACGAAAATGCCAGTTGCCTAATCCGCCGCGTCCACCTTTAAGCAGTATGACTTCTTGTCCATGTTCCGTTACATCACAGATAAATTCGTGAGTTTCTCCGTCGTATGCCATTGTTCCGCAAGGAACTTCAATTATCTCATCTTTTCCGTCCGCCCCAAAACTTCTACTACTGCCTCCGCTTTCTCCATGACCAGCAAAAATATGACGTGCATATTTTAGATGAATAAGAGTCCAATAGTCCTTGTTTGCACGGAGAATAACATGCCCTCCACGACCACCATCTCCTCCGTCGGGTCCTCCCTTTGGGATATATTTTTCGCGATGAAAATGGGCAGAACCGGCACCTCCTTTCCCGCTTCGGCAAAAGATTTTTACATAATCAACAAAATTTGAAC
>JAGCIZ010000005.1 GCA_017648235.1 Paludibacteraceae bacterium | reverse complement strand
ATGCAGAACAACTTTTAGATTATATTAAAAATAAATAAACGATGAAAAAACATTTTCTTTTTGCAGCAGCGCTTTTTGTTGCATTAAGTTTGAGTGTTGTTTCTTGCGAAAACCCCGACGCTCCTGATGGGGAATTTTCAGTAAGTTCTTCCAAGCAAGTGTATTTCTCTCCTGGTAATTTGCAGTACACCCAGTCCACCAACACATGGTCTTTTGCTGAGAATCAGTGGGATTACATCGGTACCGATAATGTGACAGGCGGAGTGGAAACTTTTGATGAGAGGTTTGGCTATAAGAAAGCAGGTGCAGCTTTGGCCGATAAGATCGATTTGTTTGGTTGGAGTACAGGTGCTACTAATTTTGGTGTAAGTACTTCTGAAGATGACAATGATTACTCAGGTTCTTTTGTAGATTGGGGTACGAATAAGATTGGCTCTGATGCTCCAAATACATGGCGTACATTGACATGGGATGAGTGGGAATATTTGTTAAATACTCGTACTAACGCCTCTTCTCTAAAGGGTGTAGCTCAGGTAAATGGTGTGAATGGTTTAATATTATTGCCAGACAACTGGACATGTCCAGCAGGTGTGACTTTTAAATCAGGTTTCCATAGTGAATATAGTGTAGAAGCATACGGTCAATACCAAACGTTTACAGTCGACCAATGGTCAAAAATGGAAGTAGCTGGTGCAGTTTTCTTGCCCGCTGCTGGCTGCCGCGGCAGCTCAGTAGTGTACCTCGTGCAGTACTACGGCTACTATCGGTCTGCCACTGAGTGCGATAGCGAAGGCGCGTACTCCCTCCGCTTCAACTCTGGCGGAGCGTACATGGACTACTACGTTCGCTACGGCGGCCACAGTGTGCGTTTGGTTAAGGATTTATAAAAATCTATTTGAGAGATAATAGAAAAACCGCATCTTATAAGGTGCGGTTTTTTGTTTTTGTCTATAGAAAATGCTTAGCAGAAAAGCAGAATAAGCAGTTGCGCTGAAATAATACGGAGGAACATGGTAAGCGGATACACCGTGGAGTAGGCCACTGCAGGTTCGTCGTTAGGAGCAATGGTGTTGGAATAAGCCAACGCAGGTGGGTTTGTTGAACTACCAGCCACCAAACCAAGAAGTGTAAAATAGTTGAGGTGGAAAACGCTTCGAGCGATTGTTCCAACAACAAGAAGCGGAATAATGGTGATAAGGAAACCTGCTCCCATCATAAGAAGTCCGTTGCCTGTTACGAGCGTTTCAATGAACTTTCCTCCCGATGAAATACCTACACTTGCCAAGAATAGCGAAATGCCAATTTCGCGTAGCATCAGGTTGGCACTCTGCGTGGTGTAAGTGATGAGTTTTATTTTGTAACCAAACCGTCCGAGTAAAATAGCAATAATCAGTGGTCCACCGGCTAGTCCAAGCTTTGCTGCCATTGGCATTCCAGGTAAGTAGAAAGGAATGCTTCCTGCCAAAATACCAATCAAAATACCAAAGAAGATGGTAATCAGATGTGGTTCGTTGAGTCGTTTTAGTGTGTTTCCTAAGAAATGTTCTACTTTTTTGATGGCATCGAGTTCGCCCACCACCATCACACGGTCGCCTACCTGAAGCACCAAATCGGGGCGACCAAGTAGGTCAATTCCCGAACGGTTGATTCGGGTTATGTTCACTCCAAAAAGTGTGCGAAGATTTAAGTCGCGGATAGTTTTTCCGTTGATTTTGTTTTGTGTAATCACAATTCTGCGCGAAACGAGTTGGCTGTTTTTATCCTCCCAAACAAAACTAGTTGTTTCGCCTACAAAGGCAGTTATTGCCGAGAGGTCGTTGGTTGAGCAAACTACGAGCAATAAGTCGTTTTCTTCTATAATAGTGTTTTTCCAAGGCACAAACGTAGAATCTTGGTGCATGATACGCGAAATCACAAACTTGCGCCCAATCAGGTCTTTGCATTCTTGTAATGTTTTGCCAAAAATGGCTTTGTTGGTTACCTTTAGTGTGATTTTCTCTGGTTTGTCTTGTTTGTTTTCGTTATGTTTATTGATTAGAACTTCGTTTTCTTTATCCAATTTTATTCTAAAAATAACACGAATAAGAATTAACCCCAAAATGGTTCCTATTACGCCAAGAGGATAGGCTACGGCATAACCAAGTCCAATTTGTGGTACTTCGGAAATTTGTCCTGCATCGAAGAGTTGCTTTAGAGCCTCTTGCGCTGCCCCAAGACCTGGAGTGTTAGTTACTGCTCCTGAAAGAACTCCCACTAACATAGGCATTTCGAGTGTTCCGTTGCTCACAAGGTAGATGACAATGGCAGTAACTATTCCCAATAAAACAATTGAAAAAGCCAGTGCGTTGAGGAGCATTCCGTCTTTCTTGAACGACGAGAAGAAACCAGGCCCAACCTGCAAACCGATAGAAAAGATAAAAAGAATAAGCCCAAATTCTTTGATGAAGTGAAGCAGTTCGTCATTCACCGTAAAACCAAAATGACCAAGTGCTAAACCTATGAACAGCACAAAGGTAACACCAAGCGAAACGCCACCAAATTTTATTTTTCCTAAAAGCACTCCTGCTGATATGGCAAAGGAGTAGATGAGCAGAGTTTGAGCTATTGATTCTTTCGAAATTAAAGTAATTAACCAATCCATTTTTTCTCTTGTTAAAAACAACGATGCAAAGGTACGAAAAAGTTGTTTGAGAAATGCGAGAAAGAAAAGTGATATTGTGGTTGATTTTCGCTAATTTTGTTTCTGAATAAAGAACGAAAAAAAAGTCATTGACTATGAAAGAACTTGATGTGGAAATGCGGTCGGAAAAGGCTGTTGAATATTTCAAAGAGGGATATAATTGTGCGCAATCTGTTTATATGGCTTATGCCGATATTTTTGGTTTGGACACGGAGTTAGCTGCTAAAATAATAGCTCCTCTTGGAGGAGGAATGGGCCGTTTGCGTGAAGTGTGTGGCGCGGTAAGTGGAATGTTTTTGGTAGCGGGTTTGCATCTTCCCGCCAACGATCCTAAAAATCGAGATATGAAGATAAGAAACTATGCTGCTGTGCAGTATTTAGCTAATGAATTTGCTCAACAAAATGGTTCTATTGTTTGTCGTGAATTGTTGGGCCTGGATGTAAAAAAAGAGGCCCCAATTCCAGAGGAGAGAACGTCTTCTTATTATAAAAAAAAACCTTGCGCAGAGTATGTCCGTATGGCAGCAACTATTGTTGGCTGTGCTATTCGAGATGAAAAAATTTGATAGGGGGGGATTATTTTTCGTTTGGTGCTAAAAAAGCATCTTCGATGTGTTCGATGGCGATGTCGCCATCGCTTTTTTTTACTACACAAATCACGTCGAAGCGCACTTCTTGGTCAAGTTCGAACTGCTGAATGTAGTCGTTTGTTGCTTGAACAATACGTTTGATTTTTGCATTAGTAATGGCATCTTTGGGTTGTTCAAAACGTAGAGAAGAGCGTGATTTTACTTCCACAATTACCAATAAATTGTCTTTGGTGGCAACAATGTCCAACTCGTTTTTCCCACTAATCCAATTGGTGTGCAGAATGTTGTATTTGTTTGCTCGTAAATAATCTTGTGCAAGCAATTCGCCTTCTTTCCCAAAGTCGTTGTGTTTTGCCATGGTGATTGTTGATTGAAAAAAAAGTACGAACAAATGAATTGCTCGTACTTTCTTGTTTTTTATTTAACAGAAAACTTATAAATACAAGTTTCGTCGTAGATTTTTCCTTTTTTCAAAACAGGACTTGGAAAATGAGGCATATTTGGAGAATTAGGAAAACCTTGCGCTTCGAGGCAAATGGCGTAGCGCTCATCGTACTGTTTTCCGCCTTTTCCTTTGTTTTTTTCTACCCAGTTTCCTGCATAAACCTGAACACCTGGTTGTGTAGTGAACATTTCTAGTAAACGACCAGATTCTTCGTCATATACTGATGCAGCAAAGGCTAAATCGCCAGCTTGATCTTTACGCACAACCCAATTGTTATCAATTCCTTTTCCGATAGTGAATTGGTCAAAATCAGCATTTATACGT
>JAGCIZ010000056.1 GCA_017648235.1 Paludibacteraceae bacterium | reverse complement strand
TTGTGGTTATTATGTTTTCTTATGCGCTTTTGGCATTTATTATGCTCAACGGATTGACGGCTATTTTGCACCATTGCTTTTCGGAGAATGCACATCGGCAAATAGAGCGAATAAATACGATTAGTCACTTGATGCTTTATCCGGCGGTGTTTTGCTTGGCTATAGGTATTTTTGTGGGTGCCATTTGGGCAAACCTCTCATGGGGACGCTACTGGGGCTGGGATCCCAAAGAGGTTTGGGCATTGATTACGCTGATGATTTACTCTTTGGCTTTGCATACCGACTCGTTGCCGATGTTTCGCAAACCGATGTTTTTCCACCTATTTGCCGTAGTGGCTTTTCTGGCAGTGCTGTTCACCTATTTCGGCGTGAACTTCTTGCTTGGCGGATTACATAGTTATGTGTGATTCTAACGCTATAAATTAATAAAAAACTTGGTCCACAAACTTGTGTGCCGATTCATTTTTGAGTATAGTGCTAAAAATAAAAAAACTTGTTTCTCGTGGTAGTCTTACTCAGCCAGCCAATACAAATGTTAGTGTGGCTTCAGGTAAAGCCGCCATCTCAATTCAACACCGACAAGGGCGAAGCAGTATTCTGCACCGCAGCCGCCACCCGCGCCGATCAGTCCGCCGAACTGAATTTCCCATCCGATTGGAATGGCGACACTGTTGAACTTTACATCGGCCGATACTTAGTTCTTTCTAAAAGTTTGTTTTTGTTGATAATTTTTTACTTTTACGATGGTTTTTTAGAGGAATAAGTTATGAATACAAAAGAATTGTCCAAAAACAAACTCGTTACCATTTTTTGTAAGAACAACAATACTTACAAATCCTATCCCATAGGCACTTCGCTGTTCGAAGTTTGTCGGGATATGAACATTCAAATCAAATCGCAAGTGTTGGCTGCCCGAGTGAATCATAAGGTGGAGAGTCTCAATTTTTTGATTTTTAAGCCCAAGAATATAGAGTTTATCGATGCTACTGTTTCGGCAGGAATGAGGGTGTACGAACGTTCCATCTCTATGGTGATGGCAAAAGCTGTAAAAGACCTATTTCCAAGAGCAGTGCTTAAAATCGAACATCCGATATCCAAAGGTGTTTTTTGTAAAATTTCCTCGTTCCGAAGCATCACAGAAGATCAGGTTCAGCAGTTGAAAAACAGAATGCAAGAAATTATTGATGACAATTTGCCTATTTATGAAGAGGAAAAACAAACCTCGGAAGTGATTCGGATTTTTAGAAAAGGCCGAAAAACGGACACTGTTCGTCTCTTGGAAACGCTTAAAATGCCTTATACCCGTTACTTCCGGATAGAGGATTACACAGACTATTACAGCGGAGTTTTAGCTCCTTCGACTGCTTACTTAAAGGTTTTTGATTTGCAGAAGTACCAAAATGGCATTTTGCTTCGCATCCCTAATAAAATAAACCCTCAACAGTTGGAAGAAGTTGTGCCTCAACCTAAGTTGTTTGATGTTTTCAACGAGTACATCAAGTGGAACAAAATTATAGGATTGAGCAACGTCGGAGATTTTAATGTTTTTACTCAAACAAATAAGATACAGGGTATTATGAAAATTTCGGAGGCATTGCACGAGAAGAAAATTGTGCAGATCGTGGAAATGATTTGTCGCCGAAAGAGTAGTAGGTTTATCTTGATTTCGGGACCATCTTCGTCGGGGAAAACAACCTTCAGTAAGCGATTGGCTTTGCAACTAAGCGTAATGGGAATAAAGCCGATAATGCTTTCGCTCGACAACTATTTTGTCAACCGAAAAGATACCCCTCTTGACGAAAACGGCG
>JAGCIZ010000055.1 GCA_017648235.1 Paludibacteraceae bacterium | reverse complement strand
CATTTCGTTAAAGTCGTATGAAGCAGAGAAGCTAATGTCCCAATTTGGAGTAGGAGAAATACTTCCAGAAAGACTCAAGTTGTGAGTAAACTTACGAAGATATTCCATTTTTTCTTTGTCAAATTCGTTTGACTGAGCCCATCGGATGGAGTAATTTACACTTAAGTTCCACGGAATCTTTATTTTCTGATAACCATCAGAATCAACGTCGCTATCACTATCATTCTCGTTGTCATTGGATTTCTTCTTTTCTTCTTTCTTGTATTTATTGCTGTACTCATTTTCAAAAAAAACTCCTTCGGCTTCAAGAGGATTTTCGGCAAACTCATCGGTTATTTCGTTCTCGTCGGTATCTTCTTCTTTTTTATTTCTTCTTTCCTTTAATTTCCGGAAAGTGTCATTGCTGAAGGAGTAACTGAACGAGGTTCCTGTGCCAAGAAATCTAGGGAACTTTCCAACGTTCCAACGCAAGGTATTTACTCGAACCGGTTTGCCAGCTTCGTTGAGGGCGTACATGTATGGGTCAAAAGCTCCAGATAAGTTGATGGAAAATTTTGGTGTGATCTTCAAACGTAGATTTGTCCCAAAATTCCCCCAATTCATGGAATCGGCAGCAATGTTGTAACTTCCGCTTATAGAGAAATTATCAATTAAGCTTATTTTCTTATATGCATTTACTTTTGTTGAATCAGAAGTGTCTTTTACTTTCATCTCCAAGTTGTTGGCTATTGAAAATCCTACACTTCCAGACGCACCTCTTCCTGGAACTCCATACATTCCTCTTGAGTAAGGAGAATAAGTTACTTCTTTGAACTGAACACGATTAAAACTGTTTTTGTCAATAATTTTTTGTGTATAGGTGTTGTAGAACTTAAACATAGGGTCTCCAAAGTCGGGGTGATAGTTGAACGATACGGAAGGAGTTATGACATGTCTTATTCTATCTATTTTATCTCCAAAAATTTTACGAATAGGAGTGTAAAAACCATAAATTTTGGTTTGCATGCTTACTCCTAAATTAAAGTCGTATACGTGGTAAAAACCTGATAATGTATCGATTGCTTCTTTTTGAAGTTGCTCGTCCCATGATCGTTCTTCTTTGCTAAAGTACCAGCGGTAATTGAAATTGAACGATGGAGTGATTGATATGTACTTGAAAAGGTTGAAAGAAGCACCGATAGGAATTTGATGTTTAAAAGCGTTTCTCCAATCTTTGGTGAAGGAACTTTTGAAAAGTTTATTTTCCTTTGTTTCTATACTATTTGAGAAAATTCCTGTATAACTGAAATAGAATTTTTCATACCACTTTTCTTTCCCAACTCTATTTTTTCTTTTGAATGGATAAATACGGCTCATATTGACAGTCAAATTTGGTAAAGTTAGATTAATGACAGAGTCTTTTGTTCTCTGAGTTACCATTGCATTGACCGAAATGCTCCATGGACTTTCGGGGAAACGTTGTGTATAAGAGATACTTGAGCTTGTAGTGTTTTTTGCCAATTCTTGAGCATTGTAGTAGTTGTTTACGTTGCTGTGTGTGTATCCGCTAGTTGCAAAGTCTACTGATGCAGAAAATGTGCTGTATTGACTTGCTTTTGCATCTTGGCTATGCGACCACATTATGCGGAGGTTTTTATTTTTTTGATAATTAGGCAAATCTTTGATTCCTATAACATCGTTTCGATAACTGATATTTATTCTCCCGCTGAATTTGTATCTTTTTCTGTAGGAAGATGCGGCATATAAAGCCCAAGTTCCTTTTGTGTAAATATCTCCGGTAAGTTCCAAATCAAAATAATCGCTTATTGCAAAATAATATCCTCCATTACGCAAGTAAAAACCCCTAGTAAATTCGTCACCATAACTTGGCATAATGAAT
>JAGCIZ010000054.1 GCA_017648235.1 Paludibacteraceae bacterium | reverse complement strand
TTATAATCCTCTTGGTCGTCCAGGTATTTTTTCTAAATCAATAACTATCATTGCCAAAAATTCGAAAAAAGAGGAAACCGTTGTATTAAAAATATCAGGTGAAGTAATCAAAGACAAATTTCCTATAAAGATAGGTGCTTTGAATTTGGATAAATCCACCATTTCTTTTCAGGACATCAAAAAAGGTGCGAAAACTTCAAAAATTCTTATTGACTCTGCAGCTGTTTACAACAACTCGCCGGAAACTATTGCAGTAAAATTTGGTAATCTTCCGAAATATCTTACTATTGAGATTGAACCAACAAAACCAGGTCTACAACAACGAAGCAATACACTTCTCCCCTCTCAAACTGGGACTTTAAAAGTTTATTACAACATTGCTAAAGCAACCAACTGGGGACCATTTATGGATTATATAGACGTATTTATAAATGGCAGCAAAGTAAACGAAAAACAACTGATGGTTTTTGCTAACTTGATTGAGGATTTCAGTTCTATGACGATGCAAGAACGTATGGCGGCACCTATTGCCGAGGTTGTTTCTAACAGATTGGATTTAGGAAAAATTTCAAAAGGTGAAAAGAAAACATGTGTTTTCAAACTAAAAAATGCAGGAAATACTCCTCTTTACATTAGATATATTGATACGTTCTCACCTGAATTTTTGACGGCTTCCTACTCATCACAAGCTATTCCTACAGGAAAATCCGTTGATATCAATATCGAATTGAACACATCTAATTTGCCAGAAATCACATTCCAAAAACGAATAGAACTAGTAACCAACGACCCTTCAGCTTCAAAACAATATCTCACTCTCTTATTTGAAATAGTGAAGTAAAAAAAGAAAAAGTCTATCGCAAAAGCGATAGACTTTTTTTTCTTTCAACAAAAGACACATTAAATCAAACCTACTATCAAATCTTTTTCAATTTCAGAAAAAGAAACTTTTTCTTCGCGAGCAAGCCAGCCCAATGCAGCATATAAATCTTTTTCTGTAAGTTTTGTAGCTTTTTTCAACGCTTTGATTTCTTGCGGTCCATTACACAAAGTATTCCAAACAATACCTGCATTCAATCCAATTTTTTCTTTCATAACTTGTTCAATTTTTAATTCTTGTGCAAAGGTACAAATTTTATGCCATTTCTTAAAGAGATTGAGTAACTAACCTCTCTTCTTAAATAAGAACCTTAGAGAATGGAGGCAATGAAATATCACAAAAATCATTCTGTAGATATTTATAATAACCAGATATGGCAATCATTGCTGCATTATCAGTCGTAAAAGAGAATTTAGGAATAAATACATTCCAATTGTATTTTTTCTGAGCTTCAAACATTGCATTTCTCAAACCATTGTTTGCCGACACTCCTCCTGCAATAGCAATATCCTTTATATTGTAATCTTTTGC
Source organism: Paludibacteraceae bacterium (assembly GCA_017648235.1). GTDB lineage: Bacteria > Bacteroidota > Bacteroidia > Bacteroidales > Paludibacteraceae > RGIG9608. The sequence continues at coordinate 1,671 of JAGCIZ010000054.1, read as the reverse complement.
TGCTTTCTTAAGTTTCTTCATCAAAATAGAGACAACAGCATGCTCAACCGACGCAGCAATATCAGCTTTATTCTCTTCTATGAAGTTAGGATTATCCTTCAACAAATCGCGTAAAGTGTATAAAAACGAAGTTTTAAGTCCACTAAAACTATAGTTATAACCATCAATATTTGGTTGACTAAATTGAATTGCCTTTGGATTTCCTATTCGTGCTAGTTTATCAATAATTGGTCCTCCCGGGTAGCCCAAGCCCATTACCTTTGCACATTTATCAATTGCCTCGCCCGCTGCATCATCAATAGTTTGTCCTATAATTTCCATCTCATAGTAAGACTTCACAAGAACAATTTGAGAATTACCTCCAGACACCAAAAGACACAAAAAAGGAAACTTTGGCGGACAAAATTCCTTATCTTTTTCTTGAATAAAATGTGCTAAAATATGACCTTGAAGATGATTAACATCCACCAAAGGGACATTTAGAGAAAGTGCCAATCCTTTTGCAAATGAAGTCCCCACCAAAAGCGAACCCATTAATCCTGGGCCTCGAGTAAAAGCAATAGCCGTAATGTCCGTCATCTCAATACCTGCCTGCTTAATTGCTTCATGAACAACAGGAATTATGTTTTGCTGATGCGCTCTCGAAGCCATCTCAGGCACCACTCCTCCATACCTCTCATGAACCGACTGAGTAGCCGTCACATTTGACAATAGAACTCCATTACGAATTACTGCCGCAGAAGTGTCATCGCAAGATGATTCTATTCCAAGACTAATTATATCCATTTTATCACACATTTTCTATTAAACAAAGTTTTTCCAAAACCTCAGAAATAGAGGAACACTCGTATTTATTCTGCAAAATAAATTTACCTTCTTGCGCCTCAATAGTAACAAAGGCATTTTCCACAATATCGATTGAATTTCTCCTCAAGGCACGTTTTAACCATACAGCCTGTAATTCGTCGCCAAAAACTGAAACTTGTTTTTCTCCTCTTTTATAACAAACAGAAAAGTGTCCATCCTTAGGATCAAATCCGTAGGATTTTGAGCCAAAAACTCGTGTAAAAATACCATCTAACATCAAATCTTCAGGAATCCCTACATGTACTCCCCTTTCCATCAACCATATAACGTCTGCCAATTGCATAGACAAATCCAACTCGTGAGAAGAAAGAATAAAACATTTCCCCATTTCGTGCGCCAATTTTTGCAGTAACATCATCACCCCAATACGATTTGGTAAATCAAGATGCGACGTAGGTTCGTCAAGAATAACAAGTGGAGTTTCCTGCGCCAGTGCCTTGGCAATTACAGCTCGCTGTTTTTCTCCATCAGAAAGTTCCGCAACAAACTTATACTTTTTATTAACCAAGTTAACTTGCGAGATTACTTTTTCAACAATCAATCTGTCTTCCTTCTTCAACCTTCCGCTCCAAGACGTATACGGAAATCGACCAAGCATTACTAAATCAAATACTGTCATATTTTCCACCTCTACACTATCTGTAAGCACAAGTGAAAAAAGAGTAGAACGAGTCTCGTTTGTCATTTTGCTCAATGGCTCGCCTTCAAAAAGAATTTCTCCAGAAAGAGGTTTTTGCAAATGAGCCAAAGTCCTTAAAAGTGTCGACTTCCCACAACCATTTGTCCCCAAAAGGCAAACTAACT
>JAGCIZ010000053.1 GCA_017648235.1 Paludibacteraceae bacterium | reverse complement strand
ACTACTTCTTCCTTCTTATCTTCAAACTGCATGTCCCTCAAAATATCTTTCATTTCTGCAGCTTGCTCTGCCATTTTCTTCAATGGATTCTGAGAAGAATCTTCTTCTGTATTTATCTTTTCTTTCAAAGTTCTATCTGGAGTAAAATTTAATTTATAATGTCCCTCAATCTCTATTGGTTCTCCTGTTGATACATTAACGCTTTTTCTAGGATTAACCCAAACCAACTTAAAAGTTCCCAATCCGTTTATTTTGACAATCTTGTCTTTCTCCAAAGCTTCAACAAGCAATTTTTGAAACTCATCAATAAAGGCTGAAACATTTTTTTTGTCGATGCCCATCTCCAAAGAAATTGAAGAAGCAAACTCTTGCAACGATATTTTCGAATTGTTATTCATGACTCAATGTTTTAATTTTTTCTTTGAATGAAGGTACAACCTTTAATGACACTATATTCTTTTCTGGCACAACAATACTACCTTCTGACTGTGGCATTACCGAAATCCGAGATGAACGTTTTTTCATCTCCAAAGTTCCTATTCCAGAAAAAGACACTCTTTCTCCTTGACGAACAGACTCTTGCACATTTTGTACTAGGTTTTGAACTAAACTCTCCACTTCCAATTTTGTAATTGACAAACGTTTGGATAGTTCTCCCTGAAACTCTTTGTTATTCATGATTCATTTTTTTTTGTATAGTTTCTGTCCGACAAATGTACTGCATTTTAGCATATATCAGATTCGGGCAAAATAACTATTTCTGACTATTTTCTATTTTTAAGTTCAATTCTATATTTTCACCCAACTCAAGAGCTTTTTCCCAAGCTTTGAGAGCAGACTCTTTTTCTCCCACAGCCGAAAGAATGTCTCCATAATGGAGAAAAATCTCACCATTTTTCCCTCCATCTTGCGCAATGGCTCTCTCAATATAAAAGCGTGCAGAACTCAATTCTCCTTTCATAAAGAATATCCACGCATAAGTATCCAAAAATATTGCATTTGCAGGTTCTGCTTCAATGGTTTTTGCACTCATTCGTTCAGCTTTTTTTAATTCACGATTCTGTTTTGCCAAGAAATATGCGTAATTATTCAACACACCTAAGTTATTTGGATTAAAACTTAATGCATTTTCGTAAGCAGATTCGGCGTCTTCATTTCTACCAAAGGACGAAAGTAAATCTCCAGCAATACCCCAAAGCACCGACATCCACTCCATATTATTTGGATTCTCACATGAAATTGCTAACAAAATCGACTCCAAAGCTTCGGCATCTCTATCGAGAAAACGAAGTTGCATGGCTTTTGCATAATGAAACCTCGCATTTTGAGGAAAATAAGAAACAGCATCATCTATTATTCGCAATAATTCTTGAGGTTCCTTGTTTACAGAAAGGTCTATCCGGTGAGCCCACAGTTCTTCATGCACCAAAGGATTTTCTTGAAGGAGAGATTCTGCAATCGACAATGCCTTTTCATTTTGATTTTGAGAAAGAAGATAAGAAAAATAGAAAAGTTGTGTCATTTCGCTTTCGCTGTACTTTGATAGCAAAATATCAAAAGCCTTTTCTGCCAAGTTCACCTTACGTTTATCAGGTTTTAATCTCAAAACAGATTCTTCAACAACACCTAACTTTGCCTCCAAATCAATATATTCGTTTTTCAAAACTTCTAGAATCAAACTATCTGCCATTTGCAAATTGTTCTTTTTCACATAATAGTCGGCCAACGAAGTAATAACTAAAGCATCGTTTGGATTCTTCTTTAACAAAGATGTGTAAATATTAAATGCTTTTTTAGGTTTTCCCTCTTCAAGATAAAACTTACCCAACAATGTTGTAAAATCAGTATTAGAAGGGAAAGTTTCAATAAGTTTTTTTATCTCCTGCTCAATTTCTTTACTCTGATTCAACTTCGACAAAATCTTGATTTTTTCTAAAGATATATGTTCATCAACTCCATTTCGTTTTTCGAGTCTTTCGAGTTGAATCAGTGCCTCCGAAAACTGCTTTGTTTCCTCAAAAAGATTAATCAGTGTGTAAAAATAACTCTCTTCTTGCGGCTTTTTCTCAATCAAAAAAAGGCAGACATCAATGGCCTTTTGCTGTTGCTTTGAAGAAATGTAATAGGGCAATAAAATCTCTTTGTAGAAAACGTTTTGAGAGTCTAATTCTGCCGCCTTTTGAAGGTAGTCAAAGGCCGCTATCTCATTTCTACAAATCAAATTTATAACATAGAGTTCATAATAAATAGTGGCTGTTTGTGGATGAATTTCCTTGCAACGCTGGAGATATTCCACCGCCTCATCAAACTTTAATTGATGTCTCTTTTTAACGGCTTGAGCGAAAAAATAATTGAACTTTTTTTGCAAGTCTGCCTCGTTTTGAGCCAACACAAAAGGTGACTCAAAAAACAAAAACATCGTAAATATGAGAAAAATTCTTTTCAATTGTTTTTTTAGTTTTTCCCCGTATGACCAAATCCTCCAGCTCCACGCTCTGTTTCATCGAGCACATCAACTTGTTGCCAGTATACTTGCTCGTGTTTTGCTATCACCATCTGACAAATACGTTCGCCATCTTCTACAACAAAATCCTCTTGCGATAGATTAATTAAAATAACACCTATTTCTCCACGATAATCAGCATCGATAGTTCCAGGTGTATTAAGTACCGTAATTCCTTTTTTTAGTGCAAGCCCGCTTCGAGGACGTATTTGTGCCTCAAAACCAACAGGCAATTCTATAAACAACCCCGTAGGAACAAGTTTTCTTTCTAAAGGTTTAAGTACCATAGGTTGCTCAATGTTTGCACGCAAATCCATTCCTGCCGAACTGCTTGTAGCATATTCTGGCAACGCATGTTTAGACTTATTAATAATTTTTACTTTCATAACGTATGATTTATTCTTTCTGTTTTTTATTTGAGGAACGTTTTCTAACTTTCTTATCTTCCTCCTTATTTATATTTCGTTCGAAACGCAGGAAGATATCTTCTTTTTTATTTGGTCTATATTCTATTTTCCAAGAAAATCCAGGAAAATAAAGTAATTCGCTCGTTATTTTGTCCATTGGATAAAGATTCCCTGTTGGCGAAGGGAAAAGAACAATTCTATCCAAGTCTCCATCCTTAAAATATGCCTTAAGATACGAACTCTGAGTTTTGTTCAACCCAATGAATTCACCATCGGCTTCGTCGATGGGATAATAGATAGACTCCGTATTACCTTTTACTTCAACCAACCGAAGTGTATCGTCACTTATATGAGCAAACATTTCCTTTCCAGAAATTTGATTAAAATGCACCGAGTCGCACATCTGACAAGCAAAAGCGGAATTTATCACATAAACTAGTCCTGCGCCTTCTCCATACGAATATGCCCGAATAGTATCACCAGTGATTTGTTGCTTATCGGACCAAACAATCGGATCATAAAGCATATGCAGAACCGAGTCTCTTGAGGTATAAGCCATTGAATCGGCCACACCTTGAACATCGTTTCTATAAAACCTTGCATTGTAACATGCTTCAACAATATTAAAAACCGAATCAGGAAAAAGGTACAACGTATCGGCATGAAGATAAAGAGTATCTTCTGAGGAATATTCCATCATCATTGCCGAGTCTGTTATTATTCCATTTTTTGAAATTTCATTGTAATATCCATAATGACCAAAAAGCGATACATCTTTTAGCGTATCAGCCAATTCTATATTTTGAAAAGCCCATGCAGAACCCGAAGGCTTGTCATAAAGAATAGAATCGCCTATCATTTTTTTCGTATCTTGATGTTCTATATACGAATTCTGCAAAAGTTCAGAATACTCCCGACGCGTATCGTACCAACCTCTTTCTGTATAAATGTGAGTTTCTTCTTCATAGATTATATCAGTTGGACCTACGATGTCTGCAATTTCTGTATTCGTATTGTAGTTTAACGTATCCGAAGTCATTACAAAATTAGGATTTGTCATCACAACACCTTTCTTGAACGTTGCCACATTGGTTGAAGGATAATAAAAACCCCATTCCGAAACCAATTCATTTAGCTGATCCGTAAGTTTTCCGCCGTTAAAATAATAGCCAACATCCGCCTTTCTATCATAATTCAAACTATCGGTAGTAAGTACCGACGAGCGGTTCTCCATTCTAACATTCCGACGCAAGCGAGCCAAACTGGTATTACCATCGTAGTAAAGAACATCTCCATAAATAAAGAGCGTATCTCCCTGAACAATGCGAACATTACTGAATGCATCCAAAGAATTCTCCTTTTCGTAGAAATAAGCACTATCGCAATACATGAACACATCATCATGCCTAAAACAAACGTTGCCCTGCAGCACCTGAATATCCTCCAATCTGTCTTTGTCGAACATCAAGAGATCAGAATGCTCTAAATAAATAAGCGTTTCGCCTTCTTTCTTTTTTTCCTCGGGATAAGAGATTATCATTCCTGTATTGTCCTTCTGGGCTAATAAACTCACAGACACAACACATACGTAAGCAAGAATTAATATGCGTAAAAGAACTTTTGCCATTTCGACTACAAAAATAGTGAATTAAAATGTGAGAAAAAGAAACGAAAACAACATCAAACGCCCATCATTCTTTTAAGATTGTCCACTTGAGAGTCCCAAAGCATTATAGAATCATCTTTGTCGTCTGGTTCGGCAAAATCGGTAATAGTAAGAGAAACATTTTTTGT
>JAGCIZ010000052.1 GCA_017648235.1 Paludibacteraceae bacterium | reverse complement strand
AATTTTCAAAGATACGTTGTTTGTTGATTTTCTTGATCTGCCAAAAAACTATGGTGAATCCAAACTGAGAAAAGGTTTGGTAGAACACATGAAGCAGTTTATTCTAGAATTGGGTAAAGATTTTCTTTTTGTGGATCAGGAATACAAGTTAAATGTAGGTGCATCTACTTATAAGGCCGACTTGCTTTTTTATCATCGTGGTTTACAAGCATTGGTAGCTGTGGAATTAAAGAAGACGAAGTTTCATCCAAGAGATCTTGGTCAGTTGGAGTTTTATTTGGAAGCTCTTGATAGAGATGTAAAACGTTCTAATGAAAATCCCTCTATTGGTATAATCTTGTGTCCCGAAGCCGACCATGTGGTAGTGGAGTATGCAATGAGTCGCAGCATGAGTCCTACAATGATAGCGGAGTACAAACGTATACTTATTCCACAGGAACGTATGCAACAACAGTTGAATGAGTTTTGCAATCTGTTTTTGAACAAGAATTGATTGCTATATAGCTGCAATGCGGTGAGACGCACCAACGGCACGTCTCTACTAATGACCAATTTGGGTTAAAACGGAATTTAAAAACAGAAAAATCTTTTGCTATTATGTTGGCAAAAGGGTTTTTGTTTGGGTGGTGATAAACATAAAGTTTTAATGTATTGGCTTATTTTTCGTGACGGGGACCTTTGGGGAACCAGCCTTTATCTACTCGTTTTTTTTGATGAACGACTTCTAATATGCTCCAAAACGATGAGAAAGCAGTAACTCCGAGTATGGTTGAAACTATAAGATTTTGAGCAGCGATGGATAGCACTCCAAACAAAATGCCTGCTACTAGAAACATCCACCAGCAGCTTTTGCCAAGGTAATATTCGGCTTTGATAACTATTGGGTGGAAAAGTCCGATGATTAAAAAAGTGGCAAGGCCAACTATAATTCCTGTAAAATTCATAATCGAAATAGGGTTTATTTATTAAATAGACTTTGGCATTTGTTGACTGCCTAAATGCCAAAGTCGAATATTGTTTATTGTTACCTACCAACGTCCGTCGAAGGTGGTCCAAATAAGGTCGCCGGTTTCCCATGCTTTGTCAACGGCAGCGTTGCCACATTGGTTGCTGAAGGTGGTAAGCAGCTTGATGGCTTCGGCGCGTTTGCCTTCTTGTATTAGCTGTAGGGCTTGAGTCTCGATGTCGGCACGTTGTTTTATAAAGTCGGCTTGCAAGGGTTTCAAATCAGCGTCGACGGTCTTACGAATATCGCCCCAACGTTTGGCTGCCAATGTTCCCAATCGGTTGAATGCCCACCATGCTGCCTTGCGGCTGAAGCCAGTTTCGCGGCCGCAGGTTTTGTAGGTTTCGGGCATATCGGTAATGTTGGCGTAGAAGGGCACGTAGATGGACGAAGCCACGTTGTCCAATTCCAACCAGCATAGTCCGCCTACTTCGTCGGGCATATCGTTGCGGCATTGCAGTATGGTTGCATACACGGTGAAGTGTACTGCTATGGAGCGTTCGCCAAGGGCGTGCCAGCCGCCGTTCACTTTGTGTAGTGCCAGCTCGTCGGCTTTCATAAAGGGGTTGGCAAGTGGCGATATTACGGTTTTGCCTTCTTTGTCGGTGACGGTTAGGTTTTTGCGCATATCGTATTCGGTGCCTTCGTAGTAGTCTTTGAATACTCGCATCATGTCTTCGATGCTTACCAGCGAATCGGGTTTAACCGAAAAAGGATAGTTTTCGGCATTGGGGTCTAGCTTAAGCGATGGTGCCAGTAGGTCGTACACACGCCATTCTCTTCGGCGACATGCCAACATTGTGCGGCTTTGTGGGGCGTAGGCGTAGGCAAAGTTGAAAGGCTTGCCGCTCTTTTTGCTCCACCAGCCCATCTCTTCGGCAAGGCTGTACACGTTGTCTGATGCCATAAAGTAGTCCTTGTCCTTTAGGTTTATCTCTTTGATGGTTGAGGCGTTGGCATTTACGGCAATGTGGTCGTCGGGTACACGTTGTGCTGCCCATACTGCACCGCGTTTGCCTTTGCCGGGGCCGTATATCTCGAGGTGCCACACTTCGTTCTTGTCGGCAATTGTTAGGCATTCTCCGGCATCGTTCCAGCCGTATTCTTTAAGTAGCTCGCCGGCGGTGCGTATGGCTTGGCGTGCTGTGCTGCAACGTTGTAGCAGTAGCATGCAAAGGCGTTGGCAGTCTACGAGTCCGCTGTCGGATTGTAGCTCTTTGCGTCCGCCTATAGTGGATTCGCCTATGGCCAATTGCTTTTCGTTCATGCAAGGGTAGGCGGTGTTTAGAAACTGATAGGTGTGTTCGGCTTGTGGTATTTCGCCTATCTCGATGTTTTCGTATTTAGGCATTTTGCCTTCCACCTTGGGAGCCCAACGGCGTAGGTACATCTTTTGCATATCGCCCTTGGCGTAGTCGCGTGCCGGTTCTACCCACACATTGGTGCGTGTGCGGTGGCTGTCGTCGGTGTGCGAGGTCATCACCGACCCATCTTTTGAGGCTTTTTTGCCCACGGTGATGGTGGTGCATTCCATGCCTTGTGTTTCTTCGTCGGGGCTCATGCTCTGAGCCATTGCGTTCAGCGTGAAGAACGCCAGTAGTAGTGTAAATACTTTTTTCATTGTTATGTATGTTTATTATTACTATT
>JAGCIZ010000051.1 GCA_017648235.1 Paludibacteraceae bacterium | reverse complement strand
GTTGCTCATAGATTGGGTTTTCAGCATCTCGATTTAGATGTTTATATTGAGAATAAATATCATAAAACTGTTTCTCAAATTTTTGCGGAAGTTGGCGAAAGCGAGTTTCGTGATTTAGAGAGGAAAGCCTTGCAAGAAGTTATTGATTTTGAGCAATGTGTGATTTCTACTGGAGGTGGAACACCATGTTTTTTTGATAACATGCAACAAATAAATTCTCACGGAATAAGTTTTTATCTTAGGGTGGATAGCAAAGTTCTTGCAGATAGGTTGTTCTATAAAGGGTGCAAACGTCCACTTTTGGCGGGTAAAAATAAGGAAGAGCTCTTGGACTATATTGAAAAAACAATTGCACAAAGAGAGTCTTTTTATAGTGAGGCGAAGGTTGTAATTAATGCCAATGATACTCAAGTGGCTATTGATCAAATTTGCGATTTATTAGCTAACCTAAAAATAGAATAATTCTACTTTTTTATTGACAATGCTTTTTTGACGGAGATTTTTTCTCCCTTGTAAAAAGCAATAATGAAGCAATCTGAAAATTTTTCTTTCAATGCTGAATGGAGTTTTTTTGCATCTTCGTAGTCATCTACTGGCTGAGATGTGTATTTGAAGTAGCCGTTTTCCTTGAAAAATGTTAGATTTTTTTCTCCTTTCATTGAGGGGTGATTGCAAGGGAGTTCTTCTTTTGCAGCAAAGAGTTGAACTCTGTATGTGGGATTGTCTTTATCGGAAACTTCAGTTTTTAATGACTGGTATTTTCCGTTATTTTTTTTGTCGTATTCGTATTTGTACTGTTTAATTGCTTCCAAAATGGCTGAGGCAATTTCATTTTGACCTTTTTTTGAAATCAAATAATTTTCGTCGCTCGAATTACTAATAAAGCCTATCTCAACCAATACACTTGGCATTTTAGTTTGGTGTAGCACCCAAAAAAGGTCTTGTCTGACGCTTCGGTTTTCTCTATCAGTTTTTTTTGCAAATTGTTGCTGAATAAGGTCTGCCATTAGCAAACTTTGTTCGTTGTACTGATCTAGGAGAAACTCAAATAAAATGTAAGATTCTGGTTTGTTGGGATCAAAGCCTTGGTAACTTTCTTTGTCGTCTTCGAGTAATATAACTGAATTTTCTCGTTTTGCCACTTCAAGGTTGGCTCCTTCTTTTGCCATCCCAAGAATGAAGGTCTCTGTTCCGCACGGTTTGGATGATTGTGCTGAATTTGTGTGGATGCTGATGAAAAAGTCACCGTTATTTTTGTTGGCTATGCGTGGACGATCCTTGAGTGCTAAAGTTTGATCGCTTTTGCGTGTGTAAATAACTGTAATATCTGGGCATTCTGCCTCAATTTTTTCTCCGAGCAAGAGAGCTACTTTTAGGTTCAAATCCTTTTCTTTTGATTTGCATCCAATTGCTCCAGGGTCACTTCCTCCGTGTCCGGGGTCAATTATCACAGTAAAAGCATTTGCCAAAGCAGAAAAGCAAAGCAAAGTTAAAGTAGTGAAAACGAATTTATTCAAACGCATAACAAATCGCCTTAAAAAGGTACGCAAAGATAGAAAAAAAAGTTATTTTTGCAATCCTTTTCTCTGACTTGGCTTGCCAAGGAAAGGGCGACGTAGGTTGCCATTTTAGCTCAGTTGGTAGAGCAACGCATTCGTAATGCGTAGGTCTGGGGTTCGAGTCCCCAAAATGGCTCAAAGTCTAATTTTTAAAAAATTATATCAATGGCAAAAAGTGCATTACAAGTAGCTCGTGCTGCTTATCAACCAAAGCTACCTAAAGCATTGCAAGGTGCTGTAGCTGTGAAAGAAGGTGAACCTACTCAATCTGTAGCTAACCAAGAAGAAATCAAACAATTGTTCCCTAACACTTACGGAATGCCTATCGTTACTTTCGAAGCAAGCAACGAAAAGGTTGAACTTCCTGCAATGAACGTGGGCGTTATCCTTTCAGGTGGACAGGCTCCTGGTGGACACAACGTTATTTCTGGTCTTTTCGACGGTTTGAAATCGTTCAACAAAGATTGCAAATTGTACGGATTTTTGGGAGGACCTAGCGGTTTGACTGACCACAAATACATCGACCTAACTGCTGATATTATCGACGAATATCGCAACACAGGTGGCTTCGACATTATTGGTTCTGGACGTACAAAATTGGAAGAAACAGAACAATTTGACAAAGGAATTGAAATTTGCAACAAACTTGGCATCAAGGCCTTGGTAATTATTGGTGGCGACGACTCTAACACAAATGCTTGCGTTTTGGCAGAATACTATTTGCAAAAAAACACTGGCAT
>JAGCIZ010000050.1 GCA_017648235.1 Paludibacteraceae bacterium | reverse complement strand
TTCAAAAGCAGTTGAGAATTTCAAAAATTTCCAAAAACAAGGTTGGTTGGTGCAAGATGAAAAGGAAAACTACTACGTTTATGCGCAAACAATGAACGGCCGCACACAGTATGGACTTTGCGTTGGTGCGTACGTTGATGATTATATGACGGGAAAAATCAAGAAACACGAACTTACGCGTCGCGATAAAGAGGAAGATCGTATGAAACACGTTCGTGTAAACAATGCGAATGTAGAACCTGTGTTTTTTGCATATCCTCACAACGATGAGATTGATGCAATCGTGGCAGAGGTGGTGAAAGGCAAAGCCGAATATGACTTTGTGGCTCCTGATGGTTTTGGACATCATTTTTGGGTGATTGAAGATGAATCAACAATAACTCGCATTACTGAACTTTTTGCTCAAATGCCTTCGATGTATATTGCCGATGGTCATCATCGTAGTGCTGCGGCGGCTTTGGTTGGAAATGAAAAACGTTTACAAAATCCAAATCACAAAGGCGACGAAGAATATAATTACTTTTTGGCGGTTTGCTTCCCAGATAATCAGTTGAATATTATCGATTATAACCGAGTTGTAAAAGATTTGAACGGACTTTCTGATGAGGAATTCTTGGCAAAATTGTCAGAAAATTTTGAGGTTGAAAAAATCGGTGCTGAGATTTATAAACCAGCAAAATTGCACAATTTCTCACTTTATTTGTCGGGCAATTGGTATTCGTTAACTGCAAAAGTTGGAACGTACAACGACAATGACCCTATTGGTGTGTTGGATGTAACTATTTCGTCGAACTTGATTTTGGACGAAATTCTTGGAATTAAAGATTTGCGTAGCGATAAACGCATTGATTTTGTTGGAGGAATACGTGGTCTTGGCGAATTGAAACAACGTGTTGATAGTGGCGAAATGCGTGTGGCACTTGCACTTTATCCTGTATCAATGAAGCAACTTATCGATATTGCTGATAGTGGAAATATTATGCCTCCAAAAACTACTTGGTTTGAACCAAAACTTCGTTCAGGATTGATTATTCACAGTTTAGAATAAAAAAAGATTGAATAAAAATAGTGTCATAAGATTAAAAAGTTTTGTTATAAGTTTAATTATTAGCTTATTTCTTGCATTGCTTTTGTTATGTTTCCGTTTCCTTTATGGTGACGAGAAACAGGTATCGCAACAAGTTGAGTTTGTTGAAGAAATAGAAATAAAAGTGGTTGATTTTGCGGGGTTTAAGGTAGATATAACAAGGCAAGATTTATTTGAGCGTTACGATAGAGAGAGGATTTCTTATTGTTATTCTCACTCTTCGTCGACACTTATTTTGAAACGTAGTGAACGTTATTTCCCAATCATAGAACCGATTTTGAAAAAACATGGAATTCATGACGATTTCAAATACATGGCAGTTGTAGAGAGTACGCTTGATCCAAGAGCGGTTTCGCCTGTCAAAGCAGCAGGTTTGTGGCAGTTTATGGAAGCAACTGCTTGTCAGTACGGTTTGGAGGTTAATGATGAGGTTGATGAGCGTTTTCATATCGAGAAATCGACAGAAGCATTTTGTCGTTATATGAAATCTGCTTATAAGTATTTTGGCGATTGGTTTATGGCCTCGGCTTCGTATAACATAGGAATTGGGCGTTTGGAGAGAATGGCGAAGGAACAACAAACGAATAACTTCTTCGACCTTTATTTGAATCAGGAAACAAGTCGTTATGTTTTTAGGATGTTGGTAGTCAAAGAGTTTTTCTCTAATCCTGAAGAATTTGGTTTTAAAGTGAAGAATAGCTCAAAATATCCTATCGAAAATGTAAAAACTGTGGTGGTTGATACCACTGTCAATTGTTGGACCGAATTTGCTGCACAATATAACTGTACTTACGCTCAGCTCAAAGAGAGTAATTTCTGGATAAAAGGTCAGATGCTTACAAATCCGGAAAGTAAAAGTTATGTTGTGAAAATTCCCGAAGAAGGTTTCTTGGAAGAGTAGGTGTTCTATGTCGGAAAATAACTTGTGGCTCGAAGTTTTTGGGGCTAGAGTACATAATCTAAAAAATATTGATGTATCCATTCCTCGTAACAAACTCACTGTGATTACGGGTTTGAGTGGAAGTGGAAAATCATCTTTGGCATTTGATACTATTTGTGCCGAAGGTCAGCGACGTTACATCGAAACATTTTCGGCCTACGTTCGGAACTTTTTGGGCAACATGGAACGCCCCGATGTTGATAAGATTACGGGATTGAGTCCAGTTGTTTCTATTGAGCAAAAAACAACAAATAAAAATCCTCGTTCTACTGTTGGAACTATAACTGAAATCTACGATTTTTTGCGCCTTTTGTATGCAAGGGTAGGGGAAGCGTATTCTTACGTTTCTGGAGAAAAAATGGTGAAGTATACCGAAGATGATATTCTTAATTTGATTTTTCAGTCGTATGAAAATCAGCAAGTTGCAATTCTTGCTCCGCTTGTAAAAGGACGAAAAGGACATTATCGTGAACTTTTTGAGAGTGTTCGTAAAAAAGGTTATTTACATGTTCGTATTGATGGAGTTATTCAGGAAATTGTTTTCGGGATGAAGCTTGATCGTTACAAAAATCACGATATTGAGGTGGTGATAGACCGATTAGCAGTAAGAGAGAAAGATGAAAAACGTTTGAAGCGTAGCGTGCGTTCAGCAATGAAGCAAGGTGGCGGAGTTTTTCTTTTATTGGATACGGAAACAGGTGAAGAACGTTATTTTAGTTGTAATTTAATGTGTCCGACCTCTGGTATTTCATATGCAGATCCTGCTCCTCATAATTTTTCATTTAATACTCCAAAGGGTGCTTGTCCTTGTTGTAAGGGAATTGGTACAATTACTCAGGTGGATACTGCTAAACTAATTCCAGACGAGGAAATGAGTATTGCTCAAGGTGGTATTATTCCTCTTGGTAAGGAAAAAGATAGTATGGTTTTTTGGCAAATATCTTCTATCTGTGAAAAATATGGAGCAACGTTAAAAACTCCAATTAAGGATTTGTCTAAGGAAGCATTGTATGAAATCTTGAATGGCTCTCCTGAACCAGTTGCTGTAAAAAATTCTTCGCTCGGAAAATCAAATTATTTTGCAACCTACGAAGGAATTGTGAGATATATTGAGTTGCAGCAAGAGAGCTCTGTTTCGCAAACAGAACAAAAATGGGTAAGCCAGTTTACAAAGGTTTCTGTTTGTCCAGAATGTAATGGTAGTCGATTGAAAAAGGAAGCTTTGTATTACAGAATAGCCGAGAAGAATATCGCTGAAGTTTCTGCAATGGATATGGATCAACTTTATGATTGGATATCTAATCTGCATCAGTTTTTGTCGGAAAAACAGTTAATAATAGGTAAGGAGATAATTAAAGAAATAGAAACTAGAGCAAAATTCTTATTGGATGTTGGGCTTAATTATTTGTCTCTCAATAGGTCATCTGCAACGCTTTCAGGAGGAGAAAGCCAGCGTATTAGATTAGCTACGCAGATTGGTTCGCAGCTAGTAAACGTACTTTATATTCTTGACGAGCCAAGTATTGGTTTGCATCAAAGAGATAATCAGAAGTTGATAAAATCTCTTAAGGATTTGCGAGATTTGGGAAATACTGTTGTTGTGGTGGAGCACGACAAGGATATGATGCTTGCGGCTGATTATTTGATAGATATTGGTCCTTTGGCAGGACGATTAGGGGGAAAGGTTGTTTTTTCGGGTCATCCATCTGAATTAAGTAAAAGTGATTCGCTTACTGCTAAGTATCTTAGAGATGAGAAAGAAGTTAAAGTGCCTCTGAGCAGAAGAGAAGGTAATGGGAATTTTTTAACTCTTAAAGGTGCCTCCGGAAATAATCTAAAGAATGTAGATGTTGAGATTCCTTTAGGAAAATTAATTTGTGTAACTGGAGTGTCGGGGAGTGGAAAATCATCTCTTATAAATGGAACTCTTTATCCTATTTTGAGTCAGAAGTTTTATCGTTCATTGCAAGATCCGTTGCCTTATAAGTCAATTGATGGAGTTGAGAACGTTGATAAGGTAATTGTCGTAAATCAGTCGCCAATAGGAAGAACTCCCCGCTCAAATCCTGCTACATATACTGGAATTTTTGCAGATATTCGTAATCTTTTTGCTACGCTACCTGAGGCAAAAATGAGGGGATATAAATCGGGAAGATTTTCTTTTAATACCAAAGGTGGACGTTGCGAGGTCTGTCAAGGAAATGGTTATAAGACTTTGGAAATGAACTTTATGCCCGATGTGTTGGTGCCTTGTGAGGCTTGTGGTGGAAAGCGTTATAATAGAGAGACATTAGAAGTTCGTTATAAGGGTAAATCAATAGCAGATGTGTTGGATATGACTATAAATCAGGCGGTAGAATTTTATGAAAATATTCCACACATTGTGAGAAAACTAAAAGTATTGCAGGAAGTTGGGCTTGGTTATGTAAAGCTTGGTCAATCGGCTACAACATTTTCAGGAGGCGAAAGTCAGAGAATAAAGTTAGCTGCGGAATTAGCTAAAAAAGATACCGGAAAAACCCTTTATATTCTTGATGAACCAACAACAGGACTGCATTTTGAAGATATTCGTATTCTTCTTGGAGTGCTCAATCAGCTAGTAGAAAAGGGTAATTCGGTGATTGTGATAGAACACAATATGGACATTGTGAAAAGTTCTGACCATATCATTGATATTGGTCCAGAGGGAGGAAAGAATGGAGGTGAAATTGTGTTTTGCGGAACTCCAGAAGAACTGATATTGTCCCAAAAAGGTTACACTTCTCTGTTTTTAGAAAAAGAGTTTTCTTAACTAATCATTCCTAAAAAATCTTCTTCACTGATAATCCTTATTCCAAGTTTTTGGGCTTTTTCGAGTTTTGAAGGCCCCATGTTTTCTCCAGCCAAAACGAAATTGGTTTTTGATGAGATAGAGCCAACGTTTTTTCCTCCATTTTTTTCGATGAGATCTTTGTATTCTTCTCGGCTATGTTGAGAAAAAGTACCGCTGATTACAATCGAAATACCTTGTAATTTGTCTGTTCTATCTGCGAGTTTTTCTTCCGATAAACTCATTTGCAGTCCATAGGTACGTAGTTTTTCTATAATTTTTAGATTTTCTTCTTGCTGAAAATAACTTACAACACTTTGTGCAATACGACTGCCAACTTCATCAATAGCTAAAAGGTCATCTTCTTTTGCTTCAATTATTTTGTCAATATTATGAAGGGAATAAGCAATTTTTTTTGCGGTTGTTTCTCCTACAAATCTGATTCCAAGAGCAAAAAGCACGCGTTCAAAAGGAATGTTTCGAGAGTCTTCGCACGAATGTTTGATATTAAGAGCGGACTTTACACCTAGGCGTTCTAGCCTTGCTAAATCGGGAACTTTAAGGTCGTAAATATCTGCAATGTTTTTTAGTAAATTATTTTCGTAAAGTAACGAGATGGTTTCTGTTCCAAGTCCTTCTATGTTCATCGCTTTGCGTGAGACGAAATGCTCAATTTTCCCTTTTTGTTGAGGAGAACAATGTGTTTCATTGGGGCAATAATGAGCAGCTTCGCCTTCAAAACGCACAAGTTCTGCTCCGCATTCTGGACATTTTTTTATGAAATTTACCTTATCTCCAATCAAAACTCGAGCATCTTTATCGACTGCTGTGATTTTTGGGATAATTTCTCCTCCTTTTTCCACAAAAACCATGTCGCCAATGTGTAGGTCGAGCGATTCTATAATGTCTGCATTGTGTAGAGATGCCCGTTTAACTATCGTTCCCGAAAGTTGAACTGGTTCTAAATTGGCAACAGGCGTGATGGCTCCTGTTCTTCCTACTTGATAAGAAACGCTGTTGAGGCGTGTGCAGGCTTTCTCTGCTTGAAATTTGTAGGCAATTGCCCAGCGTGGCGATTTTGCAGTAAATCCAAGTCTGTTTTGTTGTTTTATAGAGTTGACTTTAATAACAACACCATCGGTTGCAACAGGAAGATTCTTTCTTTCTTTATCCCATTTTTTTAGGTATTCAAAAACTTGTTCAATGGTATGACATTTTTCGGTGGCGTCCGATATTTTGAATCCCCACTTTTTTAATTGTTGAAGATTCTCAAAATGCCCATCGAAGGGAAGATTTTCTCCTAAAAAATAATAAAGGTAAGCGTCTAATTTTCGGCGAGCAACTTCTGCTGAATTTTGTAGTTTTATTGTGCCTGATGCGGCATTTCTTGGATTTGCAAAAAGTGGTTCGCCTTGTTTTTCTCGCTCGTTGTTGAGTTGCTCAAAAACATTCCATGGCATCAAGATTTCTCCTCTTAATTCAAATTTTTCGGGAAAATCATTTCCTTTTAAGCGTAAAGGAATAGAACGAATGGTTTTAACATTTTCTGTAATGTCATCTCCTTGAACTCCGTCGCCACGAGTGACAGCACGAACCAAAATGCCATTTTCGTATATTAAAGAAACTGAGGTGCCGTCGTATTTTAGTTCGCAAACTAGTTCAAAGGGTTCGTTGAGGTTTTTGGCAATACGCTGGTAAAAATCGCTTACTTCCCCCTCGTTGTAAGTATTCCCGAGCGATAGCATTGGATAAATGTGTTTTACCTGATTGAATTGTTTGTTGATGTCATTTCCTACTCGCTGAGTTGGTGAAAATGGATCAAAAAACTCGGGGTGTTGCTCTTCTAACTCTTGCAATTCTTTAAGTAGCATGTCAAAATCATAATCACTAATGATGGGTTGAGATAGTACATAGTAATTGTAGTTGTGTTCTTCAATAGTTTCTCTCAAATATTGTATGCGTGACTGAATGTTTGACATTGTGATGTGTTTTTTTTGTTTGACTTCGACAAAGGTAGGTATATTTTTCTTATGGTAATCTTTTCTTTTTTCGTTTGTCTATCTTCTGTCTGTAAATTCGTATATTTGCGAAAATATAGTTTTTATTGTTCAGATGTTATACGAGAATTATTCGCTACTACACAATAATACATTTGGTATTGACGTTACTACTCGTTATTTTTTTGAGTATGAAACCAAAGAAGAATTGCAATCTTTTTTGCAGAGTGAGATTGCGAAAAAGAACAAATTGTTGCCAATAGGAGGCGGGAGTAATTTGTTGTTTCTTTCCGATTTTGAAGGTGTTATTTTGCATTCACAATTGAAAGAAATTGAAATTGAAAATGAAGATGAAGATTTTATTTTTGTAAAAGTAGGTTCTGGTGTTGTATGGGATTCCTTTGTACAACATTGCGTAGATAATGGTTGGGGAGGAGTAGAAAATTTGTCGTTGATCCCTGGAGAAGTGGGAGCATCACCTGTGCAGAATATAGGAGCTTATGGTGTTGAAGCAAAAGACTTGATTTATAGTGTTGAGGTTGTAAGTATTAAGGATTCTTCGGTAGTGGAATTTGCAAATTCGGACTGCCGATTTGGTTATCGTGATAGTGTTTTCAAACATGAATTAAAAGATAAGTTTATTGTTGTATCGGTAACTTTTCAATTAAGAAAAAATCCTATTTATAACCTTGATTATCAATATCTGAAAAGCGAGGTCGAAAAAAGAGGAGACTGCTCATTGAAAACGATTCGAGAAACGATAATTGAAATTCGTAATAGTAAGTTGCCTCTTCCGGAGGTGTTAGGAAGTGCTGGAAGTTTTTTTATGAATCCAGTTGTAGAAAAAGATTTTGCACTTGAATTGCAAAAGAAATATCCTTTAATGCCTTTTTATCCGTTGTCGGAAACGAGTGTAAAACTATCTTCGGCATGGCTTATTGACCAATGTGGCTGGAAAGGAAAAAGGATTGAGAATGTTGGTGTTTATGAAAAACAACCGTTGGTTTTAGTGAACTTTGGTGGAGCTTCAGGGAAGGAAGTGGTGAGTTTGGCAGAAGAAATACAACAATCTGTATTTGAAAAATTTAAGGTAAAAATAAAACCCGAAGTAATATTTGTTTAATTGAATATATCTATATACCTTTGAAAGAAATTATAAGACAAAATGAGTTATTTAAAGTTTGACAAAAGTTTGCTCACGAATTTGGAAAAGTCATTGACCAAAGAAACGTTGCGTTCGAACAATGCAGGAGCATATTCAAGTTCAACAATAATCGATTGTAATACAAGAAAGTATCATGGATTATTGGTTGTTCCTATTCCTGAATTGGATACGGATAATCATGTTTTGCTTTCTTCTTTTGACGAAACCGTTATTCAGCATGGAGCAGAATTCAATCTTGGAATCCACAAATATCAGGGAGACTATTATTCTCCTAAAGGACATAAGTATATTCGTGAATTTCATATGGATTCGGAAATTCGTACCATCTATCGTGTGGGCGGAGTAGTTTTGCAAAAGGAACGTATTTTGGTGGCGGGAGAAAAACGAGTGCTTATTCGTTATACTCTATTGGAGGCTCATTCTCCTACAACGTTACGTTTTAAACCTTTCTTGGCTTTCCGAAATGTAAATACGCTTACGCATCAAAACGATGAACTAAACAAACAATATGATGAGGTAGAAAATGGGATTTCTTGTTGTTTGTATGACGGATATCCTTCGCTTGCAATGCAGTTTAGTAAAAAAGTTCAGTTTGTGTCTACTCCTGATTGGTATAAGGGAATAGAGTATTACAAAGAGTGGGAGCGTGGTTACGATTTTACGGAAGATTTATACGTTCCGGGTTATTTTGAATTGCCTATTAAAAAAGGGGAAACAATAGTTTTTTCTGCGGGTGTTGGCGAGATAAAAACTGCTAAGCTCAAGAAGATGTTTGAAGCTGAAAAGTCAAGCCGTACACCAAGAAGTAATTTTTATAACTGTTTGTTTGCTGCGGTTCGTCAGTTCTACAATAAAAAAGAAGATGGCTACTATTTGTTGGCTGGATATCCTTGGTTTAAGTATCGTGCGAGAGATGAATTTATAGCTTTGCCGGGGGCGACGCTTGCTATCGGAGAGGTTGCTATGTTTGAAAAAATCATGGAACGAGGAACTCAAGCTGTGCACGATTTTGTTGACGGAAAACCTAAAAGTACGAAACTAAAAGAAGTTAGTACACCTGATGTTTTGTTGTGGTATATTTGGGCAGTACAGCAATATGCTCAATTTACTTCGTTGCAACAAGCGGCAGAAAAGTATGGAAAGGTATTGGTAAAAATAATAGCATTTATTCGTGCTCAAAAACATGTCAATTTGTTCTTGCATGACAATGGTTTGCTTTTTACTGATGGAACGAAAAAACCTGCTACTTGGATGAATGCGATGGAAAATGGTTTTCCAATTACTCCTCGTACTGGTTATGTGGTAGAAATTAATGCCTTGTGGTACAATGCGTTGAAATTTGTGTCTGAAGTGCAGAAGCAGATGGGTAATGAAAATCAGGGAGAAATGCTCAATTATCAAGCGGAACAAACTCGTCAGTCTTTTGTGAATGTATTTTGGAATGGTATTTATCTTTTTGATTATGTTGATGGTTATTTCCAAAACAGAGAAGTTCGTCCGAACATGATTTTTGCGGTTTCGTTGCCATATTCTCCTTTGGATAAAAAACAACAAAAATCGGTGCTTGATATTGTTACTCGTGAACTTCTAACTCCAAAAGGTTTGAGAAGTTTGAGTCCGAAGAGTCCGTTCTATCGTCCAGAATATATTGGTGGACAATTAGAGCGCGATAGAAATTATCACAATGGACCTATTTGGGCATGGACGGTAGGGGCATTTGCTGAAGCTTACTTGAAAATTTATAACAGAAGTGGAGTTTCTTTCTTGGAAAGAATGTTGGCAGGATTTGAGAGTGAATTGAGTGAGTTGAGCATAGGTACTTTGTCTGAAATATATGACGGAAATCCTCCTTTCAAAGGGCACGGAGCAATGTCGTATGCTATGACGGTGGCAGAAACTATTCGTACATTGAAATTATTGGAAGAAAAACAAAAAGGGCTATGAAAGCATTAATGTTAGGTTGGGAATTTCCTCCCCACATACTTGGAGGATTGGGTACTGCGAGTTATGGGTTGACTCGAGGAATGTCGTTTCAAGAAGATTTGGATATCACTTTTGTTCTTCCTAAAACATATGGAGATGAGGATCAAAGCTTTTTGAAGATAATAGGAGCTTGCAATGTTCCTGTTGTGTGGCGAGATGTGAATTATGATGATGTAAAATGGCATCTTGGTGGTCAACTTTCTCCAGAGGAGTATTATAATTTCCGTGATAATGGTATTCGTTACGATTTTCGAAGAATAGGGACAAATCATTTGGGTTGCATTAGTTTTTCAGGACGTTATCCTGACAACTTGTTGGAAGAAATTTCTAATTATGAGGCTGTAGCAAGTGTTATTGCTCATACAATGGATTTTGATATTATCCATTCTCATGATTGGTTGACTTATCCTGCAGGAATATTTGCAAAGAGTATTATGAATAAACCATTGGTGATTCACGTTCATGCGACTGATTTCGACCGCAGTAGGGGAAATGTGAATCCTGATGTTTATCGAATAGAAAAGGCAGGTATGGATGCGGCGGATCACATTATTACTGTAAGTAATTTGACTCGTCAAACGGTGATTGAAAAATATCATCAAAATCCTAATAAAGTAACAACGGTGCACAATGCGGTTGACCCTTTGCCAAATGTGGAGCAGTTTAAGAAAACTCCTCGAAAAGATAAGGTTGTTACATTCTTAGGAAGAATCACAATGCAGAAAGGGCCTGAGTATTTCGTCGAAGCGGCAAGAAGA
>JAGCIZ010000049.1 GCA_017648235.1 Paludibacteraceae bacterium | reverse complement strand
GTTGATGGAAAATTAAAAACATTTATCAACCAACTTTCTAAAGCATTGGCATTGGCTATAAATTCAAAATAAAACTATGGCACAAAAACTATGGGATAAAGGCATTGATGTAAACCAAGAAGTGGAAAAATTCACTATTGGTAGAGATCAAGAAATGGATATTTTTTTGGCACCCTACGATGTAATGGGTTCACTCGCTCACATTACTATGCTCCAAAGCATTGGTTTGCTCACAAAAGAAGAATTGGATGCTCTTAGCGATGAGTTGAAGTCGATTTATGTGTTGGCAAAATCGGGTTGGATACAGATAGAAGAAGGCGTTGAGGACATTCACTCGCAAGTAGAACTAATGCTCACAAGACGATTGGGCGACGTAGGTAAAAAAATCCATAGCGGACGTTCTCGCAACGATCAGGTTTTGGTTGACCTAAAGCTCTTCACTCGTGCCGAATTGCAAAAACTTGTAGAGAATATCAGTAAACTTTTTGAAGTGCTGATTTCTCAAAGCAATAGATACAAAGAGGTTCTTATGCCTGGCTATACACATTTACAAGTAGCCATGCCATCATCTTTTGGACTTTGGTTTGGTGCGTATGCCGAAAGTTTGGTTGACGATTTACAAATGTTGCTTGCAGCATTCAAAGTAACCAATCGTAATCCATTAGGTTCGGCCGCAGGATATGGAGCATCGTTCCCTCTCAACAGACAAATGACAACAGATTTGTTGGGTTTTGAATCGATGAACTTTAATGTGGTTTATGCACAAATGGGTCGTGGCAAAATGGAACGTACAGTTGCATCGGCAATGGCTTCTGTAGCTGCTACACTTTCAAAACTAGCTTTTGATGCCTGCATGTACACAAGTCAGAACTTTGGTTTTATCAAACTTCCGGCTCAATACACTACAGGATCTAGCATTATGCCGCACAAAAAGAATCCTGATGTGTTTGAACTTACTCGTGCAAAATGCAATAAAATACAAGCTATTCAGCAACAAATCATTCTTATAACCAACAATTTACCATCTGGTTACTATCGTGATTTGCAGATCATAAAAGAGGTATTCATTCCTACTTTTGCAGAGCTGAATGACTGTATAACAATGGTTACGCGCATGTTAAGCGAAGTTGAAATCAATGAGCATATTTTGGACGATTCTCGTTACGATGCGATTTTCAGTGTAGAAAAAGTGAATGAATTAGTTCTTCAAGGAGTTCCATTCCGTGATGCATACAAGCAAGTTGGTTTGGAAATTGAAGCAGGTAACTTCAAACCAAACAAGGAATTGAATCATACGCACGAAGGCAGCATTGGAAACCTTTGTAACGATAAAATAGAGAGTCTCTACAACAAAGTTTTAGCCGAATTCAACTTTGAAAAAATAAATTCAGCTATAGAAAAATTGGTAAAGAAAGATTAAAAAGATATTTCAATAGAGAACAGAGAGAATCAGTGGCAAATAAATGTTACTGATTTTCTTTTATAAACAATTCATAATCAATCCAACTAAAAGGATTTCCTATTAAATTATAATTATCTACAGAGATAAGGTAAAAACCTTCTAACGAGAAATTCAATCGACCAGCGACAAATGCTTCTTTCTTCAAAATATCGTTGTACCAAACGGCTTCTTTTGGATTTTCGAAATTAGCT
>JAGCIZ010000048.1 GCA_017648235.1 Paludibacteraceae bacterium | reverse complement strand
GCATGACCGAAAGCAGCACGCCCAATCATGATGGCGTCTACACCATATTTTTCAAAATATTCTTTTGCTCGTTCAGGGGTAGTGACATCACCATTGCCAATTATGGGAATGTGGATTCTAGGATTGTTTTTTACCTCGCCTATCAAAGTCCAATCTGCTTCTCCTGTGTACATTTGAGTGCGTGTTCTTCCATGAATGGTTAGGGCGGAAATTCCACAATCTTGTAGCATTTCTGCAAGTTCAACAATGATTTTGCTGCTTTCATCCCATCCTAATCGGGTTTTGACGGTAACGGGTTTTTTAACGGCAGCTACAACTGCTTTTGTTATTTCCAACATTCTTGGAACGTCTTTCAGGAGTCCAGCTCCTGCTCCTTTTCCGGCAACCTTTTTTACTGGACAACCAAAGTTGATGTCGATAATGTCAGGATTTGCACTTTCGGCAATGCGTGCAGCTTCGGCCATTGTTTCGGCGTCTTTTCCGTAAAGTTGGATGGCAACAGGGCGTTCTTCATTGTTTAGAATGAGTTTTTGTTCTGTGCGTTTTACGTTGCGAATAAGAGCATCGGAGGAAACGAATTCGGTATAAACCATATCTGCTCCAAAACGTTTGCAAAGAAGACGAAACGCAGGATCTGTAACATCTTCCATTGGCGCCAAAAAGAGAGGATAGTCCGAAAATTCTATATCTCCGATAGTCATGATTTTACTCGTTTGTAAGAATTTTATAAAAGTCAGTATTGTCCATTATTCCTTGTATTCTTTCTGATCCAACTCCAATGGCGTAAACAGGGACAAAACCTGCTGAATGTCCGTAGGAAGACCAACCGACGTTTGCTTTGTTATTTAATATTTTTACTGATTTTGCAATCAGTTGCTCTCCATTTAAGTAGAGAATTTGTAGTTGTGTGTTTTGGTGGTGAAGGAATTTTTTTTCAAAAATGTTTTTCAATTCGTTTGTTTCATCCGTTGTTAAATCTACGTTTTTCCAAAAACCAAAATTATGTTCAAGGAAATTTTTTGCATCTTCCCAACAAATGTTTTTGCCTTTTTCTTTTATCATTTCGTTGAAAAGTTCATTTAGTTTAGCTGCAGATTTTTTTTGATGTTCTAGTACTTTGAGATTGAGTTTATATTCGCCTGTGCCAAGAGAAAGCCCTCCCGTTTCATGGTCAGCTGTTAGTATAATTAAGGTCTCATCTGGGTGCTGACGATAAAAATCGAGAACGCAACATACGGTATTCGATAGGTCTTCAACCTCTGCAAAAACAGTTGCGGCATCGTTGCTATGGCACGCCCAATCAATAAGGCCTCCTTCTATCATAAGAAAAAATCCATGGTCGTTTTTACTTAAGAAATCAATAGCAGAAGTGGTAATTTTAGAAAGACTCAAACTTTCGTCTTCGCGATCGATAGCAAAGTCAAGATTTGATTTTTCAAAATCTTGCAAAAGAATAATTTTCTCGCAATCTCTGTTATAAGAATCAATTCCTTTGGCGATGAAGTAATTAGAGTCTTGTAAAATAGTTAGTGCGTTGGTTGAAGTAGAATCTTTTTGTAGTTGCAAAAATCCAGCACCTCCAAAAAAATCAAAGTCGGATTTGGCTGCATCAAGAGCAATCTCGTAATTCATTGAGCGATGTGGTTGGTGGGCATAAAATGCTGAAGGGGTGGCGTGGTCTATGCTTACCGAAGTTATTATCCCAACGTTTTTTTCTTGTTGTTTGGCATGCTGAGCTATGCTGTAAATGGGTTTGG
>JAGCIZ010000004.1 GCA_017648235.1 Paludibacteraceae bacterium | reverse complement strand
TCAATGTGCAGGAACTATCCACACCGACTTTGAGCGTGGATTTATTCGTGCGGAGGTGATCAAATACGACGACTATGTGGCTCTCGGAAGCGAAACAGCTTGTCGCGAAGCAGGAAAACTAAACATCGAAGGTAAAGACTATGTGGTGCAAGATGGCGACATTATGCACTTCCGTTTCAATGTATAAACACACGTACTTTGAAGAAAACACTCCTTTTCATATTGCTAACTTGCGCAACCCTGACTGCAAACGCCTATGCGCCTTATTTCGACATTAAGGCAAAAATGGTGGGTGGAGGCATCATAAAGCACTCCAAACATTTGGAGAATACGGTAAAAAATCCCGTATTCGGAGCCGAACTCAACATTGAGTTTCTGCCACAAGGCAAGTACGACTGGGAGAGTTACTACAAATTCCCCATCATCGGACTTGGACTTATGGGTATGGATTTGGGCAATCCAGAGATTTTTGGGCAGGCCTTTGTGGCATATCCCTATGCGCTGATTCCTATTGTGCGCAAGGAGCATTTCTACTTTCAATTCAAAGTGGGTATGGGGCTTGCCGTTCTCACCAAAACGTGGGAACACTGCGCCACCGACGAGGGTGTAAATTCGCCCAACGCCAACGCTGCCATTGGGTCGCACGTCAATGCATTTATTCCCATTGGGTTGAATTTCGACTTTCCCATTGCAAAAGGATGGGCTGTAACCTCCGATCTGATGTTCAACCACATTTCCAATGGAATTGTCATTCAGCCCAACGCAGGACTGAACATGATAAACGGCTTTTTGGGCGTAAGTTACCGTCCAAATTGGCGCGAATATATGATGCCATGGCGCGACTATGTGAGACCTCTGCCAAGAGCATGGAGCATCGATCTTTGTGCTTCTGGTGGCTACAGAGAACTTTATTATAAAGACAATCGTGGTTACGGCATTTTCTCGTTTAGAGCAACGGCCTACAAGCAAATGACCAATGTCTATCGAGTGGGATTTGGTGCCGACATTTTCTACGATGGTGTGTTTGTAAAACAAGGCGACTTGCTCGGACATTTGGAAACGCAATACAAACGCTACGAAATTGTCAACGACAACTTCTCCTACAAATGGAGAGTGGGTATTTCAGTTGCCAACGAGTTTGTGATGGGACGCGTTACTGCGGGTATTCATTGGGGAATTTACCTCTTCGATCCCATCAAAGATGCATACCCCAACGGCACAAATCCAAGATATGCCAACAAGGTTACGGGCAAAGAAAAACGCCCATATCCGTTTTACCGCTACGACCCCGACAAAGAGGACGGGTGGAACTACTTCCGCTTGATGCTTAAGTGTCGCATTGTGGACAACCTATTTGCAAGCATTGCCATCAAAACTCACCTACAAAAGGCCGAATTTATTGAATGGGGATTGGGTTACTCGTTCAACTTCAAACCCAAAAAGAGCAGAACAGATATGTTGTATCCGCTTTTTTAACTACGAAAAAACATCTAACTTCTAAACATTTTTTTCCTATCTTTGTCCATCGGTTTTTACCGATGGAGAG
>JAGCIZ010000047.1 GCA_017648235.1 Paludibacteraceae bacterium | reverse complement strand
AGCTCCTTTCAAAGCATTGGTAGAAAACCGTGCGGTGTGGGCTAAAGAAACTGCATACGTTTACCCAGGTCCTATCCAATACTTTGGACCATCGGAAGTATGCGACCAACCAACTAAAACTCTTGCTTTGGAACAACAAGCAAAATAATATAGGTCGGGTATAAAGACCAAAGTGAAGAGCGGGGAAACATGTTTTTCTCGCTCTTTTTGTTTGTTTGCAAATGAAGAAGTATTTACTTTTGTCTTCAAATAAATGTAATATAGAAAGGAATTTATCTGCCAATAGTGAAAAATAAACTATTCATATCCTTCGTGTGTGGAGTTTTACTTAGTTTCTGTAGCAAATCTTATGCTCAAGAAGATAATGCACCATTTATTGAAAGTTCAATCTTCACCTCCTACTCTACCAACAATGAATTAAAACTAATGTCGGAGACAACAGGAATTGGGAGAAACTACGTCAGCTATGTTTATATAGAACTCGGAGCAACTCCTTTTACCGACTTAAATAACAATTGGGCATATACCCAAATATTTTGGGAGCAGAAATTTTGGCAGCAACCTATATATATTCATGTTGAATATAGGGCACTTTTGACAAATAGTTATGAGAACGATTTTTATTTAGGACTTGCTTATACCTTTACATCAAGTAAAGGTTTTTTGGCTTTGGAGCCTCTATACAGGTACGGTCCCAACGCCGGACACGGAGCTCAACTATCAGTTGTTGGAGGTTGGGAATGGAAATATGTCAGTTTAGCACATTTTACGGATTTATATTGGACCAGTAAAATGACTACACCACTCACCATGTACAATGAATGTAGGTGTTTCTTTAAGATATGCCCGAAATTTTATGTAGGAGCCATAGGAATAATGGCTTACTCTTTTCAAAAGAAAATGGATGCATTATCAGCATCGGTAGCTCTTAGGTTGAACCTATAAACTTTTATTTTTTTTGAGAAGAAAAGGATGGAAGCACCAAACTGCCAATTATCATAGGTATGCAGTAGTTGATGGCCCATAATGAGATACTTGCTGAGGCAATGCCCACTGTATTTGCCGAAAATGCTCCCAGAAAAACTATAGCCCATGAGCCTCGCACAGCAACTTCGGCAAACGCTACAGAGGGCGTCAGTGTTACGAAGAGATAGCTAGCAGTAATGCCTACGATGGATTCCCAGAGCGAGATTTCTACCCCAAAAAAGTGAATCATAGCCAATAGTTGCGTGCAAAAAACAGCATAGCGTAGCAATGATAATAGTAAGATATGTAGCATTGAACGTAGACACACTTTGCCAAGGGTTTGTAGCAGTTGAGTGCTTTTGCTACCGAATGTTTTTTTAGAGAGTAATAATCTTGCTGTGCGGGGTAGGAAGAAAAATCCTACACCAAATACTACTGCAGAGAGCAAGAAGTAAATATATATCGAGTGTGAGAAGCTAAACGCTGTAGTGTGATAGGTGGCAAAGATTACTGAAGAAGGAATTCCTATCATTAGAATACAAATGGTTAGTGCCGCAGAGCCAACAAAACCCATAGTAGTGGCAGTAAGTCGGTTCCCATCAGAAAGGAGCAACGTTCGACCTGGATATTCGCCTAAACGGTTTGGGGTGAAAAAACCAGTTGTAGTGCCTACCAATACTGACGATAGCGATTGTGCAAACGATAGTTTTTCTAAATTGCCGACCAAAGATCGCCATTTCATGGCTTCGAGACTCCAGTTTAGTGGTAGTAGCAGTAATGTCAACATTATCCACCACCATCGTTCAGCAGTTGCTTTTGTCCATTGCGATATCAAAAGTTGATAGTTGTCAAAGGTTATCAGTTTGTAGAGCAGATAGGCATAAGCAAAAACTAGAATTGCCAATTTTAGTGTGTTGCGATGTTTTTCAATCCAACTCATTGCTATTTTTTGAAAGAGAAATTTTTTTGCGAAAAATAGCTAAAAAGTACCGTAAAAATAGTGGTAATCATTTTAGATGGAGTGGGGTAGAAGTGGCAAATTTCCACAAAAAGCTTCAAACAAACATAGTTGATGAGTAAGCAACCCAGTACCACCATCAGGTAACGCAAGAGTTGAGTTTTCCACTTGAGTGCAGATTGCTGAAAACTGATGTATTTGGATAGCAAAAAACCTGTAAAAAACGTGATAGGAAAAGAGATGACCAAACTCCCAATGTGAGGAGTGAATGCTACAAAACCGAAATCGAGCACTTGTTTTTGCAGTACAAAGTTGTAGGAAAGAAAATAAAGCACCCAGTCGAGCATCATATTGGCCACACCACACACTCCGTAGCGAAACATTTGTACGGACATAAGTGGTCGGAATGCGGGGTAGAAAAAGTCAATAGAATTGGTTATGAACTTCTGTAACTTCATTATAATCCTACGGAAATTACTTTTTCTTTTCGATACTTTCTAACAAAATGCTTTTGAAGCTACGTTCGGCGCTATAGTAGCGATAGAGTTTCTCTGCCGAAAGCACTTGCTTGTATTTGTTGTAATACTCTACCTGCAAGTTGATGAGTGCTTGTTTGTGTTGGATGCGTGCTTCGTTAAGTGCTTCGTAGTTGATGTTGTCGGAGTCTTTCGCCTTTTTTTGTATTTCAAAAAAATCTTTCTTAAGAGTAGTTTCTTTCTCTAAGTATTCGTTATAAAGTGTCCAAAACTGCTGAGCTTCTTTGGCTGTGAATTGTACTTTCTCGGTGATGTGTGCAATTTTTTTTGCTTGAATATCTTCCCAATTTGGAAAATTTTTGTGTTGTGCTGTTGCGGTTAAGGCACAAAAAACTAAAGTGGCTGCGATAAAAAAATGTTTCATGCTCGGTTTGTTATTTTATTTTTCAGCTAATAAATATTCAATCATACTTTCTTCGTCAATATTTTCGAGAAGAAATTCTCGGTATTCAATTTGTTTTGTTTGGTTGTCTGCTAGGTTATTCTCTATTCCCATTGAAGTAGTTTTGTTAGAAGTGAGCGGCATCAATAACTGAAATATCAGTATGAATCCTGCAAACATAGCAGCAAAGTAGAGTATTGGTTTTGTTTTCTCAAAAAATGAAACCTGCTTTTCGGCGGTTTGTTCTGCTATTTTTTTTGAAAAATCTTCAAAATAGTTTTCGGGAACAGAAAAAGGGTTTTTATTCCCAATTTTATTTAATATGTCATCTGATTTTTTCATTTCTTTTCCTTTTTCTTTCAAAAATTCACATTTGTTAAGATTTGTTTTTATGCCAAAGGTTTAATCTTCGTTTGTTAAAAACTGCTCAATTTTTTTTACTGCGTGGTGGTACGATGCTTTCAGAGCTCCAACTGAGGTTCCAAAGATTTCTTCCATCTCCTCGTAAGTTTTTTCTTCAAAGTACTTCATGTTGAACACCAAACGTTGCTTGTCGGGGAGAGTAAGAATAGCTCGTTGGAGTTTT
>JAGCIZ010000046.1 GCA_017648235.1 Paludibacteraceae bacterium | reverse complement strand
TTGGGTTTCTAACGGAATTCATCACCATTATGCCGGCGATAAATTCGAGCCAAAATTTTCGAAACACTTTATAGAAAAGGAAATCAACAAGTTATCCGATGCAGATTGGAATAAAATAGGTGTTTCAAAAAACTATGTTGAGGGAATTCTATTTTCTGTAATTTTTGACCCGAAAGTCGCCCCAAAAAGAATTGTTCAGGATTCAGGAGTTGATTTACTGAAGGCATCATCGTGCAACTACTATAATGGGGTTTCTCAAGCCGAAGCCGAAGAATTTTATGCTGCTCAGAAAAACAATTCGGGACCTAATCCTATTCTTTTCGGTTTAAATTCAAAGCTTGTAAAAGACAATAACAATCTTAAGGAACTTACTTACAAAATAGACGGACTTTATGGCCCTGCAATAGAAAAGATAGTTTTCTGGCTCAAAAAAGCACTAGCTGTTGCAGAAAACGATGCACAAAAAGCCGTAATCGAAACATTAATTGATTTTTATCACACCGGCGATTTAGAAACTTTTGACAAATACTCCATTCTTTGGGTAAAAGATACGGCATCTCATATCGATTTTGTGAATGGGTTTATTGAAACTTATGGCGATCCTCTTGGTCTAAAAGCGAGTTGGGAATCCATTGTTAACTTCAAAAATACAGAGGCTACCAAACGAACAGAAGTCATTAGCTCTAATGCTCAATGGTTTGAGAACAATTCGCCAATCGATGAAAGATTCAAGAAAGAAACTGTGAAAGGAGTTTCTGCAAAGGTTATTAATGTTGCTATCATTGCAGGAGATTGTTACCCAACTACTCCTATCGGAATAAATCTTCCTAATTCAAATTGGATTCGCGCAGTGCATGGGTCAAAATCGGTAACCATTGAAAATATTACCTCGGCTTATGACGAAGCTGCTCAAGGAAATGGTTTCGTTGAGGAATTTGTTTGGAGCGAAGCAGAAGTCGATTTACTTAACAAATATGGTTTTGAAACAGATAACCTTCATACCGACTTGCACGAATGCCTCGGACATGGCTCTGGAAAATTACTTGATGGAGTTGATGCCGATGCGCTTAAAGCATATGGAGCAACCATAGAGGAAACTCGTGCTGATTTGTTTGGACTATTTTTTATGGCCGATGAGAAAATGGTAGAATTAGGGCTTTTGCCTTCAAAGGAAGCTTATAAGGCACAATATTACAAGTATTTCATGAATGGTTTGATGACTCAATTGGTTCGTATTGAATTAGGCAAAAATATTGAAGAATCTCACATGAGAAATCGTCAGTTGATTGCTCGTTGGGTATACGAAAGAGCTCAAAAAGACAATTCTATTGAACTAAAAAAACGTGACAATAAAATCTATGTTGTGATAAATGATTACGGAAAAATTCGCCAACACATCGGAGATTTACTTTCTGAGGTTCAACGAATTAAATCCACTGGAGATTATCGGGCTGCTCACGATTTAGTAGAAAATTATGCAGTAAAAATTGATTTTGATATACATCAACAAGTGCTTGAACGTTACAAAGAATTGAATATTGCTCCATATAAAGGATTCGTAAATCCTACTTATAAGCCTATTTTTGACAAGAATGGAGTTTTTGTAGATTTAGAAATTGATTATTCCGAAAATTATGTAGAGCAACATTTACGCTATTCAAAAGAATATTCCAATTTACCAACAATTAATTAGTTCAAAAAATTATTACATTTACACTTTCAAAAAAACATTACTGATTATGAAAAATTTTGCAATAATAGGAGCTGCTGGATATATTGCTCCACGTCACTTAAAAGCCATAAAAGACACAGGAAACAAACTGGTTGTTGCTTACGATAAATTTGATAGTGTAGGAATATTGGACAGCTATTTTCCTGAAGCAGATTTTTTTACAGAAATGGAATTGTTTGATAGGCATTGTACAAAAATAAAGTCAACTCCAAGTAGAATTGATTATGTTTCTATTTGTACACCAAACTACTTGCACGATTCTCACATGCGCTATAGTTTAAGGTTGGGTGCTGATGTTATCTGCGAAAAGCCACTAGTTCTAAATCCATGGAATTTAGATTCCTTAATTAATATAGAAAAAGAAACCGGGCATAAGATTTATACAATTCTACAGTTACGTCTTCACCCTTCTATTATTGCTTTGAAACAAAAAGTAGAAAACTCTCCAAAAGATAAAATTTTTGATATTGAACTTACATACATTACCTCTCGTGGTAATTGGTATTATACGAGTTGGAAAGGAGATGTTAGAAAAAGTGGAGGAGTGGCTACCAATATTGGTGTACATTTCTATGATATGTTGCAATGGATATTTGGAGGAGTAAAACAGAACATTGTTCACGTATCTTCTCATGATCGTTGTGCTGGATATTTGGAACTTCAGAGGGCAAGAGTGCGTTACTTTTTGAGCATAAATGCTGATAACTTGCCCGAAAATGCTGTACAAGGTGAAAAAAGGACTTACAGAACAATAAACATTGACGGAGATTCTTTTGAATTTAGTCAAGGTTTTACTGAATTGCACACTGAAAGTTATAAGCATATTTTGCAAGGAAATGGTTTTGGTGTAGAAGAAACTCGTGAATCTATCAATATTGTTCACGAAATCCGCAATGCTCAACCTATCGGTCTAAAAGGAGATTATCATCCTCTAGCAAAACTTCCATTGTCAAAACACCCATTTGGTTGGAAATAAGTTTTTTCAAAAAATCATTTGTTTTTTTTGAAGATTGAAAAAATTGCTATAAATTCGCAATCGTAAAAACAAGATATAAGTTTTATTTTATGAAGAAGATATTTTTAGTTCTATTATTATCTGTTGCAACAGTTTCTTTGTTTGCAGAAGAAGACAAACTTAATTATTCTTTCAACTTTATGCAAACAACATTAAATGGAGTTGTGATTGGAGAACCTACTCCAGTTGAAATTCATTTAACAAAAGATGCAGAAACTGGATATGACATGTGCGATGTAAAGATTAATGGAGTTTCTACTCTTTATAGAGTGATGGCAGGTATAACCCGTGGAAAAGTCTATCCAACACTTCAAATGATTGAAACTAACACAACTAACAAATGGGAACTTCGTTTTTTGGGAGAAAGAGCACTTTTGTTTAGAGTAGGTGGAACTCGTTATACATTTACTAACGAGGAGTCAGAAAATGTTCCTTCAGAAGTAGTTGATGCAGCAACAGAAGTCGTAGAATAAAAATTGGTTAAAGATTGCAGCAATGACAAATTTCAGCTTTCAATATTTTTTCTTTTTTTACTTTTATTTTAAGAAATAAGAGCGGGATTTGTTATGTGATATTTGAGAAATTGATAGATAAATAAAATCCCGCTCCAATGAGTGGGATTTTTTAATGCATAAAAGATGAAAAAAGTAGCTATACAAGGTATTGCAGGTTCGTTTCACGAAATAGCAGCACGACGTTTTTTTGGTGAAGAAGTTGAGATTGTTCCATGTCTTACGTTCAAAGATATTTTTGAACAAGTAACTCCTCAAAATGATTCGTTTGGAGTAATTGCCATAGAGAATACAATAGCAGGAAGTTTATTGCAAAATCACCATTTAATTAGCAATAGCGAATTGCAAATTATTGGCGAATACAAATTGCGTATAGAACATTCTCTAGTAGCTCTTCCTGGACAAAAAATAGAGGATATAAAAGAAGTTCATTCGCATCCTATTGCACTCATGCAGTGCGAAGATTTTCTTTCGCACCACAAAACAATTAAAGCTGTGGAAAGTGAAGATACTGCCTTCAGTGCAAGAGAAATTGCAGAAAAGCAATTGAAGGGTCAAGCAGCTATTTGTGGACGTTTAGCTGCAGAAATTTATGGTTTGGAGGTGCTTGCAGAAGGCATAGAAACCAACAAACATAACTTTACACGGTTTTTGATTGTAACAAATCAAGAAAATGCAAAAAAATGGAACATTGTAAAGGAAACAAATAAAACTTCGTTGATGTTGACTGTGCCACACGAAGAGGGAAGTTTATCGAAAATTCTTACCATTTTTTCGTTTTACCATATCAATTTATCAAAAATCCAATCGCTACCGATTATTGGTAAAGAATGGGAATATCGTTTTTACATCACTCTTGAATATGATGATTACGAACGTTACCAACAAGCACTTAGTGCAGTAAAACCTTTTGCAAACGAATTCAAAAATCTTGGAGAATATAAAGCTTTTGTAGTATAAAATGGAAACAAAAATACAGCCAGCTGTTCGGCTTAATGCAGTAAATGAATATTATTTCTCGAAAAAACTGAAAGAAATAGCTACTCTCAATGCAGAGGGAAAGGATATTATTAGCCTTGGAATTGGAAGTCCTGATATGCCTCCATCAACTGAAACGATTGATGTGCTTTGTGAGAATGCTAAAAAAGAAAATGCACATGGCTATCAACCTACGGTTGGGATTCCAGAGCTTCGCCAAGCCATGGCGTCATTTTACAAGCGTTGGTACGATGTGGATTTGAATCCTGCAACTGAAATTCAACCACTTATAGGTTCTAAAGAAGGAATTTTGCACGTCACATTGGCATTGGCAAATGTTGGTGACCAAGTGTTGGTGCCAAATCCGGGTTATCCAACTTACACGTCGCTTAGCAAAATTCTTGGTTGTGAAGTGGTAAACTACGACTTATTGCCTGAAAATAATTGGGAACCCGATTTTGAGACTTTGGAAAAGATGGATTTGAGTCGGGTGAAAATAATGTGGACAAACTATCCAAATATGCCAACGGGTGCAAATGCTACGCTAGATTTATATGCTCGTCTTGTTGACTTTGCTAAACGAAAAAACATCGTTGTGGTGAACGACAATCCGTATAGTTTTATTCTTAACAGAAAGCCAATAAGCATACTGAATATTCCAGATGCCAAAAACTATTGCATTGAGTT
>JAGCIZ010000045.1 GCA_017648235.1 Paludibacteraceae bacterium | reverse complement strand
TTTTTAACAACACTGCAAAACTACAAAAAAAGAGAGCAATTAATACTATGTTTACAACATAATTTGGCATAAAAACAAAAAGATAAATCTTGTGTAAACTTATCCTTTTATGTATTTTTCAACGATGTAATCGTTATGAGGTTTTTATTATCTTTGCAAAAATCTTTTTTCTATGAAACTAGAACGACTTTGTAAATTACTACAATTGTACTACTACATCGTATTTATACTATTTTTTGCAGTTGTACTTTTTTCTACCAATTTCTTAAAAAATCCTTTGTTTGAACTTGGAACATCTGTTGCCATAACTTTACAATCCGTGGGAGTGATGTATGTTCTAATTTCTATTCCTCTAGGCATGTGGCTTTTCCACCAAAAACAACAAAAAACTTTGCCGAAAATACCATCAGAACAACAAGAAAGTTACTACAAAAAAATATGGCTTTTACGCCTAGTTTTAATCTCTTTTGGGGTGATTCTGAATGTATTAATATTTTATATTCTAAAAGATCTATCAATGCTTTATGCTGCCGCTATAGCTGCAGTTGCCTTTATTTTTTGCAAACCTACAATGCAGAAAATAGAAAATGATTTTTCTTTTCTCAACAACAAAAACGAAAAGCAAACAGAAGAATGAGAATAGCAGTAGATTTTGACGGAACTATTGTTCAGCATGCTTATCCTCTCATCGGGAAAGAGATTCCTTTTGCAATAGAAACACTTAAACGTCTGCAAGCAGAAGATCATCATTTGATTATTCTTTGGACTGTAAGAACAGGCAAAGCTCTAGACGAAGCTGTTGAATTTTGCAGAAAAAAAGGATTGGAATTTTACGCTGTTAATCAAAACGACCCTGATGAGCAAATATCAGAAACAAAAAAAGTAATAGCTGATGTTTATATTGATGATAGAAATTTGGGCGGATTACCAGATTGGGGAGTTATTTACAAAATAATTAAAGAAAGATTAACTTGGAAAGATTATTATCTTTCAACAACTAAAAAAACATTTTTTGATAAATTTAAAATTAAAAGATAAAATGATACAAAGAATTCAAACTGTTTATTTACTGATAGTTACCATACTAACTGGTGCAGTTCTTTTTTTGCCTACTGCAGACTTTTATTCATTGCAAGAAGGCGTTTTTGAACTCAATTATAAAGGATTAATTGGAGAAAATGGAACGTTGATAACTTCAACTTGGAACATCACTTTGCTAATGGCAGTTGTTCTTTTGCTTTCATTCATAAGTATATTTTTCTATAAGAAAAGAATTTTACAAATCCGCATAATTATTTTCAACATTGTTTTGATGCTAGGATATTATGCTTTGTTGGCTTATTGGATTTTCAAAATAAAAGGTTCACTAACTGATGCTGAAGTATCATTGAGTTTGATTGCCTCATTTCCTTTGATAAACATCATTCTATCCTATTTAGCCGTTCGTGCTATAGGAAAGGACGAAGCACTTGTTCGTTCTCTAGACAGACTCAGATAATTTTTTGATGAAAAAAATCTTTTCCATATTATCCATTGTCGTATTTTCTCTCTTATTTGTTGCTTGCAAGAAAGAGAAAGATGAGGTTTACTACCTCAAATTTAGAGAAAAATCTTATGCTATTGAGAGTGCTCGCGCCTTGAGAAAATCTTATGATTCATCCGAAAAACTTTATAGTTTTGACTTCTTTTTAAATGGAAAACAGATTTCCTTCAATATGGATGTTGTAAGTGGAATGGGAGCATATTTGAAGTTAGATATAAATGTAGATTCAGCAGCATTAAAAAAAGGAGTTTATTCTACTGATGAACAAAAGAAAACATTATCAATAGTTCCTGGAAAAACAGATGAAGATGGAAAAATCGTTGGTTCATATTTCAAGTTTATTCCCATATCTAAAACAGATTTAGACACCATTTTTACCTACATAAAATCTGGATATGTTAACGTTTATCAAGATGGAGAAGATTGCCGTTATGATGTTAAATTATTCGATGGAAAAGATTCAATAACAGGCACTTATAAAGGTAATTATTTTCTTCAAAACAACATTGATGGAGCAAAAGTTGGTGAAGTTTTCATTGGCGATTCAACCTACAATTTACAGCGTGGAGATATCATGCTTTGGGGTAATTTGTTTTCTGAAAACTTAAATTATTACGAACTGTTTTTTTACTCCACAGATATGCGCTATTCGGAGAAAGGAAAATTTCAGAAAGGACTAGTATTTGTTGTTGGGTTACACTCTACAGGAAGCGAGTTTCCAAACGATGGAACATATACATTATCAAGAGATTATCAAAACTTCACAGCTTTATCGGGAAGAAAAGATGGAACTATAGATTGGGGAACTTATTGGTACGATTATACCTCATCTTCCTCTTTCAAAAAATCTTTTGTTTTTAAGAATAGCATTACAATTCAACGACAAGAAGGAGATAAATTGTTAGTTACTTTTAACTGTACCGACCAACTAGGAAACAGTATCACAGGAGAATATAATGCCGATTTTAGAAGAATAGATTTGCGCAAAACCGAATGACAATGAATCATAAAGTAGAACTGCTTTCTCCTGCCAAGAATTTAGAATGCGGCATTGCTGCCATAAATTGTGGGGCAGACGCAGTTTACATTGGTTCGCCAAAGTTTGGAGCAAGAGCAGCTGCAGGAAACTCCATTCAAGATATTGAAAAGCTTATTAACTACGCTCATTTGTTTGGTGTAAAAATCTTTGTAGCACTCAATACTATTCTTTACGACAACGAATTAGAAGAAGCTGAAAAACTTATTCATCAACTTTATAACATCGGTTGTGATGCGCTGATTATTCAAGATCTTGGTATTCTAAAACTCGACATTCCACCCATTGCTCTACATGCAAGCACACAAACAGACAACCGAACTGTTGAAAAGGTTCAATTTTTGCAAAATTGTGGTTTCGAACGCATTGTTTTAGCTAGAGAAACTCCTCTTCATTTGATTGAAGAAATTCATAAAAAAACGGGCGCAGAGTTAGAAGTGTTTGTTCACGGAGCTTTATGTGTAAGTTATAGCGGACAATGCTATATGAGCCATGCCAACTGTGGCAGAAGTGCAAATAGAGGAGAATGCGCACAGTATTGCCGTTTGCCATATTCGTTACAAGACTCCAACGGAAATATTTTAGTCAAGAACAAACATCTGCTTTCGCTCAAGGACCTCAATCGCTCCGATTTTTTGGAAGAACTAATTACTGCAGGAGTAACATCTTTCAAAATTGAGGGGAGAATGAAAGAAAGCAACTATGTAAAAAATATTACTGCTTTTTACCGAAAGAAAATAGATACCATTTTAGAAAATCATCCTGAAAAAAAACGAAGTTCTTTTGGTAAAACTACATTCTTTTTCACTCCTGTTGCCGAAAAATCTTTCCATCGAGGCAATACTGATTATTTTCTTTTCGAGAGAAGGGAAAATATGGTACAGCTTTCTACTCCAAAATCACTTGGAGAATATATTGGAACTATTACTCAAACACAACGCAAATCAATAGAAATAAACTCCAAAATTCCTCTTCATAATGGAGATGGACTTTGTTTTATCAACAACAAAAATGAGTTCTCCGGTTTTAGAATTAATCAACTAAAGGATAAAACCATTTTATTCAACGAAGTTCATAATCTACAAAAGGGTGATAAGGTTTTCCGTAATCACGATCACGAATTCGAAAAACAACTACAAAGCAAATCGGCCGAAAGAAAAATTGCTGTTGATTTTCATCTTAGCGAAAATGACCAAGGAGTATGCCTAACAGCAACAGATGAAAGCGGAGTTTCCGTTTCACAATGTTTCAAATGCGAAAAACAATTGGCCGAAAAACCACAATTAGCAGCAAACACTCTAACAACACAACTTTCTAAATTAGGTGATACTATTTTCTATGCGAATAGGGTAGATATAAACTTTAGGCACACCTACTTCTTTCCGTCTTCTCAAATCTCTTTATGGAGGAAAGAACTGATTAACAAACTATTAGAAAAACTTATTGATACAAACAAACCAAAACCTACAGAAAGACAAATCTCCGCACCAAAAGTAGCAGAAAATACCTCTTTTTTGGACAATATCTCCAATAAAAACGCTGCTAACTTCTATCTTGAAAACGGAACTAAAAACATAGCTTGGGCTTTTGAGTTAGACAAATATCCAAAGGCGGTTTTGATGCAATGTAAGTATTGTATCAAGTACGAATTAGGGTGGTGCTCAAAACAAAAAAACAATAATGCTCCCCAAATAAAAGAACCACTATTCTTGAGTTACAACAAGAAACTTTTCAAACTGAAATTCGATTGTGGTAAATGTGAAATGTGGATAGAAAGTTGTGAATAAAAAAAGAGAGAAGAAAAATCTCCTCTCTCTTTTTGTCCTGTAAAGAATCTATTTTTTACAAAATTCCTGTTTCGTACAAAATGTTGTTTGTTTTACGAACAGCATCTTCGCTTGCAGCGAGTTTTGCTTTTTCGTCGTCATTCAAATCTAATTCCACGATACGTTCGATACCATCTTTTCCAATGATTACAGGAACACCTATTGTAATATCTTTCATTCCGTATTCGCCATCAAGATAAGTAGCACAAACAATCATTTTCTTTTGATCTTTAATGATAGATTCTACCAAGAACGAAGCTGCAGCTCCAGGAGCCATCCAAGCAGAAGTTCCCAACAAACTAGTTAGGGTAGCACCACCAACCATTGTGTTTTTCACTACTTCATCCAATTTTTCTGCCGAAAGCAATTTTGTTACAGGCACACCTTTGTATGTTGCCAAACTAGCAAGAGGAATCATTGTTGTATCGCCATGTCCACCAATTACAAGACCTTCCACTTCGTTTGCATTGCAACCTAAAGCTTGGCTCAAGAAATATTTGAAACGTGAGCTATCCAAAGCACCACCCATACCAATTACTCGGTTACGAGGCAAACCTAAAGTTTTCAATGACAAATAAGCCATTGGGTCCATTGGGTTAGACACAATCACCAAAATAGTGTTTGGAGAGTATTTCAAGATGTTTTGAGCAACAGATTTAACGATACCTGCATTTACACCGATAAGTTCTTCGCGAGTCATACCAGGTTTACGAGGAAG
>JAGCIZ010000001.1 GCA_017648235.1 Paludibacteraceae bacterium | reverse complement strand
TTAATGTATAATTCGTGGATAGCGGAACTATATATTAATCTTACGTCATCAACATAGAGTATGTTGCCTGCATTTATATCATTTGAACGACCATTAGGATAGTTTCCCGCCGAAAAAATGATGTTCATTTTTTCAGGGATGTTGTCGTTATAATATTTAATAGGAACTTTAACCTCTGTCCAATTATTGTAAACTTTTTTTTCGTTTAATCTAGCTTCGGCTATTTGTGTAGCATAAGTATTTGTGCCGCATGTGTTTGGGTTTGTAGAAGTACGTATGTCTGACTCTTCATCAGTATGTGTAGTAGATGTACATCCTCCGCCTGAATTTTTATAACTACTTGCAGATGAAGTTCCTTTCCAAGAATAATAAACTATATTGTAATTTTCACTAGTAGCTTTTGCTCCTGTTCGTTTAATCCAAACGGCTAATGAGTCAGGTCTATACTTAAAAGAAATACCTCCATCTGTTCCTGCTGTAGCAGAACTTACTGTAAGTCCTTCAAGGTAACTCCAAGGTGAACCTAAAGTTAAATAGGCGGGAGCCTCTCGTGTAATGCCCATGGCACCAACCTCTTTATTCTCTAGTTTAGCGCAACTACCATTTCTCCCAGCATCTTTACTAATAAAAACAAATTTAAATCCAGCCTGATCAACATTGCTACCATGCCACTTGGCAAGTTGTGGGGTCCCATTGAAACTGTCTGACCAATCTTCAAAACTGGCATCGGGAAGTTGTTGTGCTGATAAGTTGAGGGAGGTATAAAGAGAATAAAAAACAATGAGCAATAAAAAAGCGTAGTTTCTTTTCTTCATAAAATGAGTTTTAGAAATAATTCGGCAAAGTTACGATACTTATTTTTTCTGAAAAAATATTTTTCAATAAAAATGCCTCTCTTTGTATCTAAGTATTTGATTATTAGATTTTATAAAAAAGAAAAGAAAGGAAAATACCTCTCTTTTCTTTAATAAATATATGAGTAAATTTGTTTTTTACTCAACCTCAATTTCTGTACGACGATTCAATTCGCGACCTTCTGCAGTAGAATTGTCTGCAATTGGTTTTGCATCGCCATATCCGATGGATGTAATATTAGTTGGATTAACACCATTTTTAACTAATTGAAGACGAACAACATCTGCTCTTTGTTGAGAGAGTTTGAGATTTGAAGTAGCATTACCAACATTGTCGGTATGTCCCATAACCTTAATTTTTACTTTCGGATATTTTTTCAAAATCGTAGCAGCACGTTTCAATGGAGCATATGAAGGTGTTGTTAGTTTAGCTTTTCCTGTTTCAAAGTAAATGGCATCAAACGCATCTTTCAATTTTTGTTGCTCATCTTCAGTTGGCTTTTGAATAATAATTTTTTCAACCACTTTTGGTTTCTTTTTCAGGTCGTTTTGGCAAGAATCCAATTGCATTTTTGTGTCAGCAAGAGATTTCTTTGTATTATTCAAACTGTCTTGAGCATTTTTGAGATCTTCTGTTAATTTGTTATTCTGATCTTTTTCAGCATTAAGAGCAGCATTCAAAGAATCGATTTGATTGTAAAATGGCTGATAATCACAATGAGGAACGCGTTTGAAGTCTTGTTGAGGCAAACGGAAAGTCAAACCTGCTGAAAGAGAAGGTATCATTGCAATGCGTTTGTCTAATGTTGGATTTTGTTGAGGGTTGTACCAATCATTTTTTACTACTAACGATTTGATATCAATATAAACATCTAAGAACTTGCATGTACGGAAACGGTTCGAAAGCCCGAAAGATCCTGACCATTCGTTGCTTTTTGCAAAACTAGTTTCTTTATTAAGCGTGCCCATCCAACCAATACCGCCAAACAATACAGATTGATAAATGCGATTCGGATTGTATCCGCCAATCCAAGCAGTTAAGTCGCACATTAGTTGAAATTGAACAGATGTGTAATATAGCTGATGACGAACAATGTCTCTTTGTTCAGCACCTTCGCCTTTTGTTGTGCCGTTGCCAAAAAGTCCTGGGTAGCGGTCAGAAGTAAAATACTTCATTCCTTTTTGATTAACATTTGCTTCTGTCCCGTTAGTAAAATAAAGACCTTTTGTTGTGTAGTCTACTTTATTAGGAAATCCAAATAACCAAGCTCCTTGTGCTTGAACTCTAGCTCCCCAAATAGGAGTCAACCACTTGCCCAAAGAAAGTTCCATTTCTACCGAAAGACGATCTTTGAATGCTGCATAATTGTTATAAGTGAGGTTGTTAGCTCCAGTTAATGAATAAAACTGACCTCCAGCACCTAACGAAATTTCCCAATTGTCAAAAAAACGGTTTGTAATAAAACCTCTTGAACTTGGGTAACGATCTGTATTTTCTTCTTGTGAAAATACTACACTACTTGCTAAAACAAGTAGGACAATTAATGTTGATAATTTTTTCATTTTACATAAAATTTTTAGAAAAAAACTGCGCAAAGGTAAGTTTTTCTTTCTAAAAAGCAATCATCCGAGTGTTTTTTGAGAAAAATAAGGATTTTATAAATCAATGCAACCCATTACTTTTTTGTATATTTGCGCGATTTTTTATAGAGTTTAATAATTTAAATTGTAATTTTTATGAACGTAGTTACAAAAACCATCACAATGGGTGATGGACGTACCATTACAATTGAGACAGGCAAATTGGCGAAACAAGCCGATGGAGCTGTAATGGTAACAATGGGCAAGACTATGCTTTTGGCAACGGTTTGCTCTGCAAAAGATGCTGTTCCTGGTACAGACTTTATGCCACTAACAGTAGAGTATAAAGAAAAATTCGCTTCAAATGGTCGTTTCCCTGGTGGGTTTACACGTCGCGAAGGAAGAGCTTCTGATTATGAAATTCTTATTTCTCGTTTGATTGACCGTGCTTTGCGTCCTTTGTTTCCTTCAGATTATCATGCAGAAACATTTGTAAATGTTACGCTTTATTCTGCTGATGGAGTTGATATGCCTGATTGTATTGCAGGATTAGCTGCTTCGGCTGCTTTGGCTGTTTCTGACATTCCGTTCGAAGGCCCAATTTCTGAAGTTAGAGTGGCACGTGTTGATGGAGAATTGGTAATCAATCCAACATTTGAACAACTTGATAGAGCGGACATTGATTTGATGGTTGCTGCAACTCTTGATAACATTATGATGGTTGAAGGTGAGATGAAAGAAGTTTCTGAAGCAGAAATGCTTGAAGCTATCAAAGCTGCTCACGAAGCTATCAAACCACAATGTCAAGCACAATTGGAATTGATGGAAGCAGTTGGAAAAACTGAAAAACGTATTTATTGTCATGAAGAAAATGATGAAGATCTTCGTAAAGATGTTCGTGAAAAAACTTATGATAAAGTTTATGCAGTAGCTTCTTCTTGTAATGCAAACAAACATGCTCGTGCTGAAGCTTTCGAAGCTGTAAAAGCGGAATATAAAGCTACTTTCAGCGAAGAAGAGTTGGATGAAAAAGGTGCTTTGATTGATAAATACTACCACGATGTAGAAAAAGAAGC
Organism: Paludibacteraceae bacterium; assembly: GCA_017648235.1. Taxonomy (GTDB): domain Bacteria; phylum Bacteroidota; class Bacteroidia; order Bacteroidales; family Paludibacteraceae; genus RGIG9608. Next base: position 571 of record JAGCIZ010000001.1, on the reverse strand, counting down.
TATGCGTCGTTCTATTCTTGATGAAGGCAAACGTCTTGATGGTCGTAAAACAACTGAAATTCGCCCAATATGGTGTGAAGCAGGCTATTTGCCAGGACCTCACGGATCGGCAGTATTTACTCGTGGCGAAACTCAGTCTCTTTCAACAGTTACGTTGGGAACAAAACAGGATGAAAAAATTATTGATGAATCGCTTATTCAAACAACTGAACGTTTCCTTTTGCACTATAATTTCCCTCCATTTTCTACTGGCGAAGCACGCGCTCAACGTGGCGTAGGTCGTCGTGAAATTGGTCACGGCAACTTGGCTTGCAGAGCGTTGAAATCAATGATTCCTGCAGATTATCCTTATGTTGTTCGTGTGGTTTCTGATATTTTGGAATCGAACGGTTCGTCTTCGATGGCTACAGTTTGTGCTGGATGTTTGGCATTGATGGATGCTGGTGTAAAAATCAAAAAGCCAGTTTCTGGTATTGCTATGGGACTTATTTCTGAGAACAAGGGAACAAATTATGCGGTTCTTTCTGATATTCTTGGTGATGAAGATCATCTTGGAGATATGGACTTTAAG
>JAGCIZ010000044.1 GCA_017648235.1 Paludibacteraceae bacterium | reverse complement strand
GGGGACACGCGTTGATAAAGAATTTTATAAGTCGCATCAAGGATAGGCATTGTAACTTGGTACTTCTCATTAATCTCATGAATGCACTTTGTTCCAAAATATCCTTCTGCAATCATTTCCATTTCCAGTTGAGCTGTTTTTACCGAGTAACCTTTTCCAATCATAGTTCCAAACTGACGATTACGGCTAAACTTTGAATAACTTGTTACTAACAAATCACCAAGATATGCAGATTCATCTATGCTACGATGCATTGGATTTACAGCATTACAAAAACGATTCATTTCTTGCAATGCGTTAGCTATAAGCACTGCATGGAAATTGTCGCCATATTTCAATCCATGACAAACCCCAGCAATAAGCGCATAGGTATTCTTCATCACCGACGAGATTTCTATTCCATAAACATCATCGCACACCGATGTTCTCACAAAATTATTTTCAAAATAAGAGGCCAAAACTCGTCCCAAATCTCTATCGCCACATGCAATTGTGAGATAAGAAAGTCGTTCCAACGAAACCTCTTCTGCGTGACAAGGACCTGCCAACACGGCAATTCTATCTATAGGTACATTGTATTTTTGATGAAAATAATCTGACACAATCATATTTTCATCAGGAACAATTCCCTTAATAGCTGTAACAATGATTTTTTTGTTGAGTTTACGACGCAATTTCTTAAGATGAGTTTTTAAGAAAGGCGATGGAGTTGCAAAAATCAGCACATCAGAATCGCGTACAACTGCATTAATATCACTTGTGAAATTAATTTTGCTCGTATCAAATTTCAACGCTGTAAGGTACCTCGGATTTCTGCTATATCTAATAAAATCATCAATCTGATCTTGTCTGCGCATATACCAATTAATGGAATCCGTATTGGTGAGCAAAATTTTTGCAATAGCAGTTGCCCAACTTCCTCCACCTATAACAGCAATTTTCAATTTATGTTCCATTAGAAGAAAACTATTTAGTCCAGTTCTCCACCAATTCTTTGGCAGGATTGGTCAAGTTTAATTTATTTTTCTTGTTATAACCACACAAATCTTGGTGCAATTTATTTGGATTTTGCCCGATTAGCTTCGCTACGGTGTCATAACCCAATTTTTGTAACGGTTCTATCCACTCTGTAGGAACTCCTATTTCAATAAATTTGTCGCTGCTATCTTTCTTTTGAACTTTTTCTGGTTTCATTTGTGGGAAAAGCAAAACTTCTTGAATAGTTGGTTGACCAGTTAATAAAATCGCCAAACGGTCAATTCCGATTCCGATTCCAGAAGTAGGAGGCATTCCATATTGCAAAGCTCTCAAGAAATCTTGATCGATAAACATTGCTTCATCATCGCCTTTTTCACTCAAGCGAAGTTGATCCTGAAAACGAGCCTCTTGATCAATAGGATCGTTTAATTCCGAATAAGCATTTGCAAGTTCTTTTCCGTTTACCATCAACTCAAAACGTTCAGTTAAACCTTCTTTGCTACGGTGCATTTTGGTAAGTGGCGACATTTCAACTGGATAATCAATAATAAACGTTGGTTGAATAAATTCTCCTTCGCAAAACTCTCCAAAAATTTCGTCGATAAGCTTTCCCTTTCCCATCGTATCGTCAATTTCCATTTTTAGTTCTTTGCAAATTTCACGAATTTCATCTTCAGATTTTCCATTCAAATCGTAACCAGTTTTTTCTTTGATAGCATCTAAAATAGGCAAACGACGATAAGGAGCCTTAAAACTGATAGTTTTTCCGTCAACAACACTTTCTGCACAACCATTTACTGCAATACAAATTCTTTCCAAAAGTTGTTCTGTAAAGCTCATCATCCAATTGTAGTCCTTGTACTGAACGTAAAGTTCCATACAAGTAAATTCAGGATTGTGGCTTTTGTCCATACCCTCGTTACGGAAGTTTTTTCCAATTTCGTAAACTCCTTCAAACCCACCAACAATCAAACGTTTAAGATAAAGTTCAGTTGCAATTCGCAAGTAAAGATCAATATCTAAAGAGTTGTGATGCGTAATGAATGGTCTAGCCGACGCACCTCCTGGAATCGATTGTAATATAGGAGTTTCTACTTCGGTATAACCAGCTTCGTCTAACACATCGCGCATTGTTTTAAGTATTTTTGCACGTTTTAGGAAAGTATCTTTAACTCCTTCGTTTACAATCAAATCAACATAACGCTGGCGGTAACGCAATTCAGGATCATCGAATTTATCGTAAGCAACTCCGTCTTTATATTTTACAATTGGCAATGGTTTTAATGATTTGCTCAAGACAGTAAGTTCTTGACAATGAACACTAATCTCACCCATTTGCGTACGAAAAACAAAACCTTTTATTCCAATAAAATCACCAATGTCAAGCAATTTTTTGAAAACAGTATTGTACATTTCAGGTTGAGATTCAGTATTTATATCATCTCGCGAAATATATACTTGGATGCGTCCTTTAGAGTCTTGTAATTCAATAAAAGAAGCTTTTCCCATTATTCTTCGGCTCATTATTCGACCAGCAATGCATACTTGTCTTTTATCTTCTTCATCTTTGAATTCCGACTTTATATCAATAGAAAAAGCGTTGGTTGGGTATTCTGCTGCGGGATATGGATCTATTCCCATAGCTCTTAATGCGTCAAGACTTTGACGACGAAATTGTTCTTGCTCAGATAGATTTAAACTCATAATTTTTATAAAAATTAATCCTTGCAAAGGTAATGAAAAAGTTACGAAGGAAATAGAACTGCAAGTAGAAATAATGGGAATAAGTAAAAACTTAAGATTGAAAATTTTATTTAAAATGTTTTTCTTACTTTTGTGACTTTGTTTAGCAAAAGAACTCATGGAATTTATTCAAGTAAAAGATAAAACGTTTAAGATATCTGTTTCATCTGAAGAAATACAAAATGCCGTAGGGGTTGTAGCAAATCAGATCAATGACGAACTAAAAGGTGAAAATCCTATTTTTTTAGGAGTATTGAATGGTTGTTTTATGTTTATGAGCGACTTGATGAAACAGATTAACATCCCTTGCGAAGTATCTTTTATCAAATTTTCATCGTATTCGGGAACTGAAACTACGGGAAAGGTAAAACAACTTATCGGTTTGAATGAAAATATAGAGGGACGAAGCGTAGTGATTGTGGAAGATATTGTTGACACTGGCATTACAATGAAAAACCTAATAGAAACCTTACAAGAGAAAAAACCAAAACAAATAAAAGTAGCAACATTTTTACAAAAACCCAATGCGCTAAAATGCGATGTAACACTGGATTATGTAGCTATGAAAATTCCAAATGAATTTATTGTTGGTTATGGTTTGGATTACGATGGTTTTGGAAGAAATTTAAACGAAATTTACACTATAATAAAGGAATAAAAAAATGTTAAACATTGTAATTTTTGGTGGTCCTGGTTCAGGCAAAGGAACGCAAAGCGAGAAAATTATTGAGAAATACGGTTTGGATCATATTTCAACTGGAGATGTATTGCGTGCTGAAATAAAAAACGAAACAGAATTAGGAAAAATTGCAGATAGTTATATCTCAAAAGGTCAATTGGTTCCTGATGAACTAATTATTGATATATTAGCTTCTGTTTTTGATAAAAAGGAAAATTCAAGAGGTGTAATTTTTGATGGTTTTCCACGTACAATTCCGCAAGCGGAGGCTTTGAAAAAAATGTTATTAGAAAGAGGAACTGCTATAAGCGCAGTTGTTGCTTTGGAAGTTGAGGACGATGAGTTGGTTGCTCGATTATTGAATAGAGGAAAAATTTCTGGTCGTTCAGATGACAATCAAGAAACAATCCAAAAACGCTTGAATGTTTACCATTCACAAACAGCACCATTGATTGATTTTTACAAAAAGGAGAACCTCTATAATGGTATTTATGGAATGGGCTCAATAGAAGAAATTTTTGAACGTATTAAGAGTGTAATTGAAAAAATTTGAGTCAATTACTTTCTAATTTATATCGAAAAAAAGAAAGGGAGCAAAACAACAGCTCCTTTTTTTTATTTTTCAAACTTAAACTTCTTTAAGTATCGAGGTTAGTAAAGTCCAAAAGCGTTGGGTTGACCCAATATGCAAACGTTCATCTGGCGAATGAACTCCTTGCATTGTTGGACCAAACGAAACCATATCTAAATGAGGATATTTTTCCAGAAATAATCCACATTCTAGACCAGCATGGATAGCTCGAATTTTGGGTTCTTTCTTAAAAAGATTTTTGTACACTCTTGCTGAAGTTTTCACTATTTCGGAAGATGGATTTGGGCACCACCCTGGGTAAGTAGAATTATGGAAGACCTTTGCCCCTCCAAGTAGAAAGACAGATTCTACCACGCTAGCAATATCCAATTTTGCAGACTCCACGGAACTTCGTTGACTAGTCGCAATTTCAATTACACTATCTTCCATTCTTATAGATGCCAAATTAGTAGAAGTCTCAACCAATTGGGGCATAGCATCGCTCATTCGAACAACTCCGTGAGGGCAAGCCATAAGCATATTAAGTAACTTTGTAGACGTTTCCTTATCTATAACTTCCTTTTGTACGGATTCCGATTCTAATGTTATTTCTAAATCAGGTTCAGTATGCTTAAGTTCCGTTTCAATATCGTAGATAAAAAGATTCAAATCAATTCTCAATGGTTCACGATACGAAAAAGGCACTGCAGCAGTAACCGATGCCTCTCTAGCAATAGCATTTCGCAAATTTCCTCCATCAATTTTCACAATACGCAAATCAGTTTTCTGACTCGTATTCCACAAAAAGCGAGCTAAAATTTTATTTGCATTACCTCTTCCTTTGTTAATATCATCTCCCGAATGTCCTCCTTTTAACCCTTTGATATTTAGGTTAAAGAAAAACATTTTTTCATCGGCTTTTTCAGTCTGATAATTAATTCTAGCAACTGTATCTATTCCACCCGCACAACCGATAAAAAATTCTCCATCTTCTTCCGAATCAAGATTTATTAGGATTTTTCCTGTTAAAAAATCTTTTTCTAAATTGAATGCTCCAGTCAAACCGGTTTCCTCATCGTATGTAAATAGACATTCCAAATTTCCATGTTGAAGATTACCAGAAGCCAATACTGCCAACATTGCAGCCATACCAATTCCATTGTCGGCACCTAAAGTAGTTCCTTTAGCTTTGATCCACTCTCCGTCGATGTATGGAATTATGGCATCCTCCTCAAAGTTGTGAACAACATCACTGTTTTTTTCGCAAACCATATCAATGTGCGATTGAAGAATTACAGTTGGAAGATGTTCGTAACCCTTTGGTGCTGTTTTTCGGATTAAAACATTCCCTGTTTTGTCAACTATGGTTTCTAAGTTATTTTTTTTTCCGAAGTCGACTAAAAATGCACGCATTTTTTCCTCTTTTTTTGATGGTCGAGGAATTTTACAAATCTCATTGAAATAGTAAAAAAGTTCTTTTGGTTCAAGAGTTGTAATCATAGGATTTATGTTTTAACATAAAAAAAGTTCGCATGAAATACGAACTTCTTCTATTCTAAATTTAAATTTCTTATAGCATTGCGTCAATTTTTGCCTTCAAATCTGCTTTTGTTGTTGCACCAACTTTTTTGTCAACAATTTCTCCATTTTTGATAAACAAAATAGTAGGAATATTGCGAATACCATACTTCTCTACAGCGTCGTTATTGTCATCTACGTTCACTTTGCCAATAAAAACTTTACCGCTATATTCTACTGCCAACTCGTCAACAATTGGAGCAATCATCCTACATGGTCCACACCATTCTGCCCAAAAATCCATTACTACAAGTTGATTATTATCAAGAACTTCTTGAAGGTTTGCATCTGTAATTTGATTTGCCATATTTCTTTTTTTTATTTTTATAAACAACTTCGCAAATATAAGAAAATAATAGCAATGACAGAATGCATGAAAAAGTAAAATTCTTTTTCTTTATCACATCATGTCTTTCAAGCAAGCTATTTCTTCTGCCCAAATATCTTCATTTGGAGTTTCCAAAATAAGAGGGATGTTATCAAAACGAGGATCTTTCATTATCATTTCAAATAGTTTATTTCCTAAAAATCCTTTACCTAAACTATCGTGACGGTCCACTCGAGAAGCTAAGTCTTTTTTTGCATCATTGAGGTGCATTCCCTTGAGATAAGCAAAACCTATTATTTCATCAAATTCGGCAAAAGTTTGTTCAAAAGTTTCTTTGGTTCTTAAGTCGTAACCGGCTGCAAAAGCATGGCATGTGTCGATACACACACCCACACGACTTTTGTCTTCTACTCTATCTATAATGTACTTTATCTGATAGAAACTTCGTCCTAAATTAGAACCTTGACCTGCAGTGTTTTCTATCACAGCAGAAACTCCATCAGTTTTATCCAAAGCAATGTTTATTGATTCTGCAATTCTTTGCAAACATTCTTCTTCTGAAATCTTATTCAAATGACTACCTGGATGAAAATTTAATCTATCAAGTCCCAATTGCTGACAACGATACATTTCGTCAATAAAAGCAGTTCTAGATTTTTCGAGTGCATCTCTTTCTGGACTTCCTAAATTAATAAGATAACTATCGTGAGGAAGTATCTGCTGTGCGGTATAACCAAATTCTTCACAACGTTGGCGAAAAAGATCTATGGATTTTTCACTTAATGGAGCCGAAACCCATTGACGTTGATTTTTAGTAAACAAGGCAAATGCTGTTGCTCCTATTTTTTCGGCATTGATTGGAGCATTCTCCACTCCCCCCGATGCACTAACATGTGCTCCTATGTATTTCATGCTTTTTCAATTAAACAAACTGCATAAGCAGCTATACCTTTTTCTTGTCCTACAAAGCCAAGTTTCTCTGTAGTAGTTGCCTTTATAGTGATATCAGAAATGTCTATCTTTAATATGTTCGCCAAAGTTTCTTGCATTAGGTCAATGTAGTTTTTCAACTTTGGACGTTCTGCACATATGGTACAATCTACATTTCCTATAGAAAATCCATTTTCCGATAATAATTCGCATGTTTTTGCCAAAAGAATTTTGCTATCAATGTTTTTGTATTGAGAATCATTATCAGGGAAATGAAAACCGATATCACGCAGATTAGCCGCACCTAGAAGTGCATCGCAAATGACATGTATTAGCACGTCGGCGTCCGAATGACCAAGCAAGCCGTGAGTGTGAGGGACTTCTATTCCTCCAAGGAACAAAGGACGTTGCTCAACCAACTGATGAACGTCGTAACCGAAACCTACTTTAATTTTCATAGCCTTTTTATTTTTTTCTTCTTTCTGCCATATCAACCAAATCTCTCAAGCCATCAACATCAAATGACAAGCCAAAACGAAGAGTTTGATCAAGAGGACTTGTTTGTGCGAGTGCCAAAACATAGCCTACGTCTAACTGAAATGCAGTAAATTTGAAACCTGCTCCAAAAGTAAAATACTTACGGTTACCTTTCCATTTACTTTCATTGGAATAACCTGTACGAACAAAAAATTGATTATTGTACGAATATTCCAAACCTGCCGACCAATTAATTTCTCGCAACTCTTCCATAAAACCATCTTTTGCAGTTGTGTTTTTAGGATTGTCATAAGCATCGGCAAATGAGTAGAAAATTCCTGCAACAGATGATCTATTGTATTTCTTCTTTGCAGTTTCATAAGCATCATTGTCTAAAACTCCCGTTGAGTCTACATAGTTGGACATTTGAGGATATGCAGGAACAAGTAACTTGTTGATATCAAAACTCATTGACAATTTGTTGTAAGCATCGAAAGGAACTGTATAAGCAATACCTAAGCGCATATTGGCAGGAAGGAAAATACCAGGAGTTTCTCCTTTGTCATACGATATTTTTGTAGAAATATTTGAAATATTCAAACCTACACCAAGAAGCGACTCTCCAGTTGGAATCATTAGAGGAATATGTGCATACATAGCAATATCTGCTCCAAAAGCATGTCCTGGATAATAATTCTCATCCTCAGCACTCAAGTTAGAATAAATATAACGCATGGCTACTGCCATCGAAAAATGTTTCGATAATTGTCGAGAATAGGCAACATCAATAGAAAACTCGTTGGGCTTACCTGTTCCCATTGGATTCCCTTCATTGTCAGTCAAACTAATTTCTCCCAAAGAAAAATAACGCAAAGACATGCTCACAGCTTGAGGTCCTAAAAACTTATAATAACCAGAAAGATAAACCAAATCAATATCTTTCACTATTTTACGCAACCATGGAGTATAAGAGAGCGACGCTCCAGCAACACTTTCTGCGAAAGCATATTTTGCTGGATTCCAATGTTGAGAATTAATATCTGGAGAAGTTGCAACACCAACATCTCCCATACCGCCCGCACGGGCATCAGGTGAAATGAGAAGAGAAGGGACTCCCGTGGACAATGGATTGTAATAATTTTTAACATCAGATGTTTGTGCAAAAGACAATACCGTAGTACATAATAATAAGCCTATAATTCCTAATTTCTTTAAAACCATATATTTAATTTCTTTCTTCATAACATTCATCACTATAAAACGCATGTTCTTTAAAATTATTGTGCTTTAACTATAATTTTTGCTGTATGATAAACTGGTTCGCTTCCTTCTATCGTAACAGCCATTCGTAGCATATAGATTCCGGCGCCAACTCGTTTTCCATTTTCATCTTTCAAGTTCCAGACAATTGGTTCTGATCGTTGCCCTGAAGAGTAGGAATCTTTTGTAGACGACCAAATTTTCATTCCTCTAAAATCATAAACTATTGCTTCACAACTCAGAATCTCTTCAGGTCTATCGTGCTCATATACAAAATTAACAATATCCGAAGTAGGATTTGGATAACATTTTATGCTGTAAAATACAGGTGTAAACCCTTCCTCTACCTCAAAAAGCACATCTACAGTACTAGAATTATTCTGTAAATCCCATACACGAAAAAATAGAGAATGTTTGCCATTTGGAAGATCTGAGAGTTTGTAGCGAATATTTCCTTTCTTGTAATTACCAAACTCCGATTCATAGTAATCATTCAAAATTATTTCTTGTTTTGAATCTCCATCAATGCGCATTAATATATCGTGTCCTATTCCACTCCCTACAACGTTTATTCCACTTTCGTCCTCGACAGCTACGTGTAGCAAAGGGCTTGCATTAACCTTGTCGCCCGAACGGAAAAGTGGCGTATTGAGATACAAATCTATCTCAGGTCCATAATTTTCTGGAATATAATTTTGCGATTCACCGCCCACGACAAAATCATCATAATGTCCAATTGCCTCCTCATTGGTTTCTTCATTTTGAGCATAATAAAGAATTCGTCCGTTTCCGTAGCTATATCTTATATCCCTTGGCACTCGAAAAACCATCTCAAAAACACCATTTTCAACTTTTGTTTTTCCAATGTATATTTGATTGGGATAATCAGAATAAACAAAAGGTTCGCCTGTCTGACCAAGTGTTTTTATCTCGTCTGATTTGTCGAAAATTATGACATGAACATATCCATTAAAATCTGTAGAAAGATCTCCTTTTTGATTTACAATTCTACCTCCAAGAGCAACTTCCTGAAGAGCTCCTATTGTATCATTGCCGGTTACTGATTTTCCATCAATAGTAGTAGTTTCAACTTTGTAACCATCAATTGAATACAACTTTAAGGCCGGATCTCCAAAAAGAAAGAAAGCACGTTTGTTTACTTGCCCTGTAAGTTCGTTTTTAGCTTTCATTATCATTTCTCCTACCGACAGGTTTTTATTAGCAAGTTGATTAATAAATGCTACATTTAACTTATGATTTTGCGAAGCATAAACTGTTCGTGATGCCGAGAAAACCATTGCAGCTCCTCCATTGGGGTTGGTGAGAAGCATTTCGCCTCCGGTTTGAGCTGAGCCATCAAATCTTGAAAAATTACACGTTAGTGTTATCCAAAGCGGCAAACACTTGTTGTTCATCGTTTGAATATCTCTTTGGGTTAAAATATTTTCCGATGCCCAATTCAGCGTACCGCCATGACCAACATAGTTAACTAAAAGTACTCCTGATTGCAACATTTTCATAAAAGCATCTTTTGCTACAGGAACAGTAGAACTATTAGATGTTGTTACTTTCTGATAGGCATCAATATATATTTTTTTTACCCAATAATCGGGGTTCTGTAAAGCGAAGGAAGAAGCAGCAATATCAGCATTGGACATGTGAGAATTTTCGTCGCCATCATCAGCCAAAAAAAGCACCTTTGTTTTCCAATTATGCTTTTCGTTGTCTTCTAGATAGGCAATAGTTTTATCAACAAGTGCTTTTGCTTCTGAAAGTGTTTGCACAGGAAATCGACCAACCGCAAGATCCATTTCATCGCTAGTTACGTTGCCTCCGTCACTGTCATCGAGTAATGCGAAATAATCGTCAGATGAAAACGACGCCATTTCGTGAATAGAATTTATAGACTGATAGGTTAATAGTTTTCTATTGGCATCAGCACCTTTTATTATGCCTCTATTGTCATAATGTCCGTCGCCAAAGAGCAACAAATAGCGAGGACGATCATTTTCCGATGTGGCTCTATCATAAAACATTTTTACAAAAAGACGGTAAGCCGTAGCATCAGGTGTTCCCGAAGAAAATTCATTGTAGATTTGTTCAGAAGAAGCAACATTTACTCTCAATCCGGAATAACTTCGGTGAGCTGATGCTAAGCGCTCTGCCTCATTCATAAAAGAAGGATGAGCAATGATAACCATGTCGCATTGTTCCATGGCATGAAGGTTTTGGTTAGCAACTTCTCCAACTATTTCAGGAGAAAGAAATGTATTTCCTATCTCAAGTGCAACATATTCTTGAACTGGACGATTTTTCCCAATAAAACTCAATGTTGTTCCATTAAGTTTTGTAACAACCTGCTTAATATTGAAGGGGTCTGTTATGTTCCAAATTTTTGTTGTAGAAGAAGCGTTTGATAATTCATAACCTCGAGTAAAAATTTCATCATATTCGCTTGATTCTAAAGGGAAACGGAAAAATAATTCTTTTCCTGACATCTGCAATTTGCGCTGCACATTGAGTTCAATATAGTTGAGGTAACCCACTGATGCTGCGCGTGGTTTGGAATAAGTAAGTTCTACATCAAGTCCATCTCCAACCAATGGAATGAATTGAAACTTTTTATCGCTACCTTCAGCCGCATTATAAGTAGATTCGTTGCGAGGAATACTTATCTCTCCTACTTGTAATCCATTTATCTTTGTTGAAAATTTGCTCGTAGCCTCTGGAGAGGAAGCAACTGCCGACACTTTGATTGTTGCTTGTTCAGCAAGAATATTTGGTAACGAAAAATAGAAGTTATGAGTATTTTGTGCACCAAATTTCTCTCCATAAAATTCTCTTCCCGACTCAAGCAAATGAACCAAATCTTTTTCATATAAAGCGCGATCATAGAAAAAGTTGCGCACCTCATGGTTGCGATGAGTAATTCCTTTCTCTATTTCCTCTATACCAATACTTTTTGCAACACCTTCGGATGTAGTTACAAAATAGTAACCATCCGAAGAATAGGCATTTGTAGTGTGTTCAAAGCAATTTTCTTTTTGATTGTAAACCCAACTCACAACACCTTGAGCATAAAACAGAACGTAATCTTTTTCGCGCCACAAAGCGATTTCTTGAAGATCGTCATAAGGATTTTGAGAAATTACTTCGTTAAGCATAGCTCCTCCAAACCCAAAAATGCGCACATTGCTTGGCGTTGCTCCCATTTTTTTTAGGTCAGCAGAAGTAAGTTTGTAAATACCCGAGGAGGAAATTTTTATTTTCCACCACTTTCCTAGCTTCAACACCGATTGAGACGCAACCTCTCTCTGAGGAGCAGCCCATGCAGTACTCAACAATACAAGAAAAAACGATATGATTACAAACTTAAGTTTCACTTTCTTTCTTTTTTTATTTTATTCTAAAAGAAAACATTTTTTTATCTTCAATGTAACCTTCGAGTAAGTCGTTGATTTCTACTTTTCCAACTCCTGCTGGTGTTCCTGTAAAAATCAAATCGCCTATTTTTAACGTAAAAAAACGACTTACGTATGACACGATTTGGTCAAAATTGAAAATCATTTGAGATGAATTCCCCTGTTGAACTGTAGTTCCATTTTTGTCCAAGCGAAATGAGATGTTATTCAAATCATTGAATGAAGACAACGGAAGAAAATCTCCAATTGCTGCCGATGAGTCAAAGGCTTTACAGATTTCCCAAGGCAATCCCGCCTCTTTCTGACGACGTTGCAAATCTCGTGCCGTAAAATCAATACCAAGTCCAATGGCATCGTAATAGCGAGATGCAAATTTGGGTGCAATATGTTTTCCTAAACGATTGATTCGAAGCACAAGTTCTGTTTCATATTCTATTTCTTCCGAAAAATCGGGAATAAAAAACGGCTTACCATTTTTGAGCAATGAGGAGTCTGGCTTAAGAAAAACCACAGGCTCCTTTGGCGTAGTTGCTGATAGCTCTGCGTTGTGTTGAGGATAGTTCCAACCTATTGCCAAAATTTTCATATTTCTATGCTTAAAAAACTAGTAACAAAGGATTTATGTATATAAAACATCGTTTATATATAAAAAAAATCTTTTTTTTGTTATTTAACAATAAAACATACAAAGATAGAAAAGAAAAAGAGAATAATCAAACGAAAAATATAAGTAAGAAGCGACGTGATTTTTTACTATCTTTGCGTCTTGTATCATTCGTCTGAAAAACAAAAATATTAGAAATGGAATATAACTTCAAAGAGATTGAGAAAAAGTGGCAACAATATTGGAAAGACAATGCCATTTATAGCGTTGAAAATGGTGGTGATAAACCAAAGTTTTATGTATTAGACATGTTTCCTTACCCATCGGGCGCTGGACTTCATGTTGGGCATCCACTGGGTTACATCGCTTCTGATATTTATAGTCGCTATAAACGTTTGCAAGGCTTTAACGTATTACACCCAATGGGCTTTGATGCTTATGGATTGCCTGCTGAGCAGTATGCCATTCAAACAGGTCAACATCCAGCTGTTACTACCGAAAAAAATATTGCACGATATTGCGAACAACTTAATAAAATAGGTTTTTGTTATGATTGGAATCGTGAGGTTCGCACTTGCGATGCTGATTATTATAAATGGACACAATGGGC
>JAGCIZ010000043.1 GCA_017648235.1 Paludibacteraceae bacterium | reverse complement strand
GGATAAGCGTCTTTTAGTTTGGAGTTTTGAATGACCAACAATGCGTCTACGTTTTTGCTCAGTTCAATTACCCCCTCGTATGCCAATTTGAATTTCTTTTTTCCTTCCCAAGCAAACGGAACAGAAACTACTCCAACGGTAAGAATTTTTTTCTCTTTTGCAATCTGAGCAACAATAGGAGCCGCTCCAGTGCCTGTTCCTCCTCCCATCGAAGCAGTAATAAAAACCATTTGAGTGTCTTCTAAAATGTTTTCAATTTCGGCTCTTGCATTTTCAGCTGCCTCTTTTGAAACCATTGGACGACCACCTGCACCAAGTCCTGTACCTAGTTGAATTTTTGTTTCGATAGTAGATTCGCTCAATGCCCATTGGTCTGTGTTACAAAGAGCAAAAGAGACATCGGTTATCCCTTGTTGAGACATGTAATTTACGGCATTTCCGCCTCCACCACCAATGCCAATAACTTTTATCAACTGCGATCTGGTTTTTGCCAATTTATAATCTAATCCTATTACATTTGAATCCATTTGTCGTTCTTTTTGTTTTTAGTCGTCGTTGAACATCTTTTCAATCTTATTCCACATATTGTTGAAAGATTTTTCTTTCTTCTTTTGTTCTTTTGGTTTGATTTCTTTTTGTTCGCAACAATTTTGTTTTCCACTATAGAGAAGAGCCAAAACCAATGCATTTTCTGGTTTTGCAAATTCTGATGCGGTAAAGTTATTGTAAGAAATGTTGCGAACTTCTGCCAAAAATTTAGTTTGTAGCAAGTCGGCAAAGCATTTTAGTTTTGAACCACCTCCTGTAAGCACAATTCCACCATTCAATTCGATGTTGCCAATCTTACTTTTTATCAGTTGGAAAATCTCCGTCAAACGTCCCATGACTACATTTTCAATTTGTTTGCGAGAAATGGATATTTCGTTAGTTTTTGCTTTCCAAGAATCATTAGAGGTTATAGATAAATTCATCTTAAAGAACTCACCTTTTTCTTCTGATAATGAATAAATGTTACAGATGTCACTTGTAATACTTTGAGAACCAAAAGGGATTACAAATAAATCTTTTAATTTTCCTGCTTCGAATGCAATACATGATGTGCAGTTTGCTCCAAAGTCGATTAACAAACAATTGTTGTTTTTTTCTTCCTCGTTAAGGTATGTTTTTGACATTGCTAGTAGAGCAGTGCTTTTCTGGAAAGAGTAGTTCTTTATTTGTTCAAATAGTTTGTTCAACTTCTCTTGCAAGTTTAGTTTGCTTTTTATTACCAGATAATTGACTTTTAGTATATCGCCTTTTTGACCAATGACATCACTGACTTCGTTACCATCTAAATTGTAGTTGTTTATAACGAGTTTGTGAAGAATGGAAATTTTCTCAGAATCATCCAACTGAGCAGAGTCAAATAGCCCTTCCGAGGTCTGCAACTCTTGAACAATATTTTGGTTTTTCAGATCATTCAAGATTTGTTTTTTAATTTCTTTTATTGTATTCGCGCTAATAACGCTTTTTAGTATTATGTTTTTTGAGAGATTTTCGCTACGCAAAGAATGTCCATCAACCGCGTAATAAAATGACTTTATGATAATATTTTCGCCAAGTTTTTCGTTTATGGACGTTTGTAGTTTTTTCAAAAGAGTAGAAACTTCATTTGCAATTTTTTCAATGTTGCAAATAATACCTCTCCTAATACAATTTTTTGGAGTAGGTTTTTCGCATAAATCAATGATTTGAAAAGTTTCGCTGTCTTCCTTCTTTTTAGCTGCAGCAGCTACCAATCTTGAACTTCCTAAATCTATTGCAACTATAATATTATCGTTCATGTAAATGTGTGTGTTTATTTAATTCCAATAACTTGATTCTTATAACGCAAATCCAACTTTTTATACCTGTTCCAATCCATTTGATTTATTCCGTTCAGATAAAAAGTTTTAAGTTTACTTAGTTTTTTTTCGTAATTATCAAAACTGCCTAATATGATTTGGTGATTTCCAACTCGTGGCGTGAGTTCAACCAAAGTGCTGTCAAAAACGTGAATTTGTTCTATTTGAGCGTTCCAAAAGTCTTCTCTGCTAATGTATTCCATAAAATCAATAATAACGGGCAAAGAAACTTTATCGGCATTTCCGGAAACGATTGGAACATGCGCTGTGCATTGTAGCGATGTTGGCATTCTTTTTCCGTTTGTGTCAATGTAGAAATCCTCATTGCTCATTATTCTAAAGAATGGCTTTCTTTGGAAAACTTCTATTTGTACGCTTCCAGACGGTGTTTTGAAACACTCTGCTCGTTCTACAGCAGCATGTTTTTCCACTTCGTTTTCTATAGTCTCGACATTTATTTCGGTTAGCATTTTTCCTATTGGAGTAAGATTTGAGTTCGCTAGTAAAATAGCAATATCTTTTTCAGAGATGAAGTGAAAATTAGTACTATCATTTATTTCAACTTCCATTTTTTTGCAAATCAAACTTTCTTTTTGTTTTGAAAAAAATGTCATGGAAAAAACGATGTAGCAACTAACTACAATCAGTCCCAATAAAATTAATATGCTCCGAAGAATCTTCATTTTTTATTTTAAAGCATCTACAATTTGTGATAGATACGTGTCAATATCTCCTGCTCCTATTGTCAAAAGCACATCGAATTGTTGCGATTTTAGTGTAGAAATTAATTCGTTCTTTGTGGTGAGAAGTTTTTCTTGACAAGAAACTTCATCAAAAATTATTTTAGAAGTAACTCCTTCGATAGGTAATTCGCGAGCAGGATAAATTTCTACCAAAATAACCATGTCGAGCAATGAAAGTGCTTCGGCAAATCCCTTGTAAAAATCGCGTGTTCTAGTGTAGAGGTGAGGTTGAAAAACTCCACATACTTTCTTGTCGGCATAAAGTGCTTTTACTGATTTTATGCTAGCCAAAAGTTCTTCTGGGTGGTGAGCATAATCGTCAATAATGGTTAGCTTTTCGGTTTTGAGGTGTGTTTCAAATCTTCGGCGGATGCCTGCAAATGACTCCATCCCTTTTTTTAATTCGTCAGCCGTTGCTCCATTTAGCCAAGCAATAGCCATAGCTGCCACACCATTTTCTACATTCACCAATACCGGAACTCCAAGATTGATGTCACAAATCTTTTCGGTTGGAGTAACAAAGTCAAAACGCAATTCTCCATTCCCAATTCTAATATTTTCGGCATAAAAATCAGCTTTCTCTGTTGAAGAGTAAGTGTAAAGCTTTACTCCTGACTTCAATCGAGGTTGTAGCAGAATATTTTTTTTCATTAGCAAATATCCTCCCTCTTGGATGAGCGATGTGAAGTGAGCGAAGCTTTCTAAATATGCTTCGTGAGTGCCATATATGTCTAGGTGGTCGGCATCGGTAGCAGTTATCACGGCCATGTAAGGCGATAGGTGGTGAAATGATCTATCAAACTCATCAGCCTCTATAACTACCAAATCACTTTTATCCGAAAGTAACAGGTTGCTTGTGTAATTTTTTGCAATGCCGCCAAGAAATGCATTACAATCTACATGACTTTGCTTGAGCAAATGTGCTGTCATGGTTGAAGTGGTTGTTTTGCCGTGCGTCCCTGCAATGCACAAACCTCTTTCAAGACGGGTGATTTCGCCTAAAACTTGTGCTCTCTTTTGGATTGTGAAACCTTGTTGTTTGAAATACTGAAATTCAGAATGATCTTCAGGGATTGCAGGAGTATAAACAATCAACGTGTCATTTTTTTGTAGAAAAATGGTAGGGATAAGTTCTACGGAATCGTCGTAATGAATAAGGATGTTTTCTGCTTCAAGTTCCTCACAAAGCATACTACGAGTACGATCGTAGCCAGCGACTTCAAAACCTTTGGCTTTGAAATAGCGAGCCAAAGCACTCATCCCAATTCCCCCAATTCCTAAGAAATATACGTTTTTGTATCTCATTGTTGTTGTGATTAAAATATTTCTCTTTGTCTCAAAACTTCGTAAATAAGTATACCCGCCGATACAGAAACGTTGAGTGAAGATATTTTTCCACTCATCGGGATTCTAACTTGCTCATCGCAAAGCTTGAGTCGTTCAGGGTCGATGCCTACGTCTTCTGCGCCCATAATCAAAGCAATTGGGTCGGTCATTGGGCATTGTGTGTAGTTTTGTGTTGCTTTTTCTGTGGCAGCAATAGATTTTATGCCAGACTCGGCAAGAAACTTTATGCAACTAGTCAGATTTTCAGTGCGACAAACAGCAATATTGTGCAATGCTCCTGCCGATGTTTTTATTGCGTCTGCATTGATGCTAGCTGCTCCTTGCGTAGGAATAATGATTGCATCAACACCTGCGCATTCGCATGTGCGAGCAATGGCGCCAAAGTTGCGAACATCGGTTATTCCATCTAGGATAACAAAGAAAGGAACTTTTCCTTGCTCAAAAACAAAAGGAACGATGTCTTCTATTTTTTGATAAGTGATTTGAGAAAGAAAAGCAATAACGCCTTGATGATTTTTTTCTGTCATGCGGTCTAGCTTTTCGCGAGGAACTCGTTGTACGGAGATTTCTTTTCCCTTCAACGCCTCTAGCAACTCTCGTGCAATGGAACTGCTCATATCTCGTCTCAATAATATGCGATCGAAATCTTTTCCTGCATTGATGGCTTCTATTACCGCTCTAATGCCGAAAACCATTGTACTCTCTTTTACTCGATGTTCTTTGACGCCTTCGAGATAGGTTCGCTTCTTGATGTTTTGATTTTTGTTGTTTCTAATCATTGTTTCTTATACGTCTAAACCAATGTCTGTGCGATAGTATTTTTTGTCGAACATTATATTTTCTGCTAATGCTAATGAGGCCAAGCGTGCATCGTTTTTAGTTTCTCCCAATGAACTTACAGCCAAAACGCGACCTCCATTGGTAAGAATTTTTTCTCCATCTTTCTTTGTTCCTGCGTGGAAAATTACAGAATTTTCTTGAGCATTGTTTAAACCTGTAATTTCTTTCCCTTTTTCAAAACTTTCAGGGTATCCGCCTGATGCAAGAACTATAGTTACTGCACTACGTTTGTCAATTTCCAATGTTTTTTCGTTCAAATTGCCTTCAGCAACACCTTGAAGCAAGTCTACCAAATCGGATTTTATACGGAGCATTACAGCTTCAGTTTCAGGGTCGCCCATACGTGCATTGTATTCGATCACATAAGGGTCTCCATCTACGTTCATTAATCCAATGAAGATAAATCCTTTGTAGTTGATTTCGTCTTGTAGCAATCCGTTAATGGTAGGTTTTATGATGCGTTCTTCAACTTTTTGCATAAAAACTTCGTTGGCAAAAGGGACTGGAGAAACTGCCCCCATACCACCGGTATTTAGACCAGTATCGTGTTCCCCAATTCGTTTGTAGTCTTTGGCAACAGGAAGAATTTTGTAGTTACTTCCATCGGTCATTACAAAAACAGAACATTCAATTCCGGACAAGTATTCTTCTATTACAACCGTAGAGCTTGCATCGCCAAACTTTCCTTGGAGCATCTCTTTTAGTTCGTTTTCAGCTTCTTCTCTTTCTGAAAGAATTAAAACGCCTTTGCCAGCAGCCAATCCATCTGCTTTAAGCACGTAAGGTGCTTTTAGTTCTTTTAAGAAAGCAAAACCTTCATCTAAGTTAGACTGAGTGACGCTCAAATAACGAGCAGTTGGAATATTGTGTTTTTGCATAAAGTTTTTGGAAAACTGTTTGCTCCCTTCAAGCATTGCTCCTTTTTTGTCTGGGCCAATAACAGGAATGCTTTTCAGTTCATCATCGTTTGCGAAAAAATCAACCACGCCTTCAACCAAAGGTTTTTCAGGACCAACAACAACCATATCAATTTTTTCATCAAGAGTAAATCTCTTTAATCCGTCAAAATCTGTTTCTGAAATAGGAATATTGATACCTGCGTTTTCAGTTCCAGCATTTCCTGGTGCGATAAATAGTTTTTCAACTTGCTTGCTTTGTGAAATTTTCCAGGCAAAAGCATGTTCGCGTCCGCCTGATCCTAATAAAAGTATTCTCATTTTTTTGTACAATTTTTACCTTTGGCAAAGGTAGTAAAAAATGTTAACGGTGGGGAGTAATTAAGGTAAGATAACGAGCAGTTTTTTTAGCAGTTTCACAACCTTTTTTCTTTTTTGTTGAAAGGTGAGTTTATTAACTAATTATTACCTTTGTGACCTCGTTTTTAGTTGAGAAATTATGATGTCTTTGTTTGATGTTGTATTGTTGTCAATTGGTTTGGCTATGGATTGCTTTTCGGTGTCGTTAGCATGTTCTATGCAGAGCCGAAAAGTGTGTCTTAAAAAAGTTTTTTTTGTGGCATTTATTTTTGGATTTTTTCAAGGAATGATGCCTGTTATTGGTTGGTCTTTAGGACTGTTTTTCAAAACCTACATAGAACAATTTTCGGGTTGGATAGCTTTCGCAATACTTGGTTTTTTAGGCGTAAAAATGATTATAGAAGGAGTAAAACAAGAACCTTTAGATGATAAAAAAAATATCTTTCATTCCTATAAAATGCTTTTCTTGATGGCTATTGCAACAAGTATAGATGCAATGGCTTCAGGAATTGTTTTTATCCCATTTGGTAGGCAAATTTGGTTGGCGTCGGTTGTTATTGCTTTAGGAAGTTTTCTGTTTTCTTTATTGGGCATTTCTCTCGGTCGAGTTCTTAAAAGTTTTTTGCCTTTTCGACCTGAAATTTTAGGAGGTTCAGTATTGGTCTTGATTGGTTTGAAAATTTTGTTCAAAATTTAGGTTTTCTATGAATTACAAAGAGGTAGAATTTACAATTGAAGAAAACCAAGAACTTGTTTCTGATATTTTAGCAAGTTTGTTGGGAGAAATAGGGTTTGAAAGTTTTTTGTCAAATAACGAAAGTTTTCTTGCTTATTGTCAAACAATTTTTTTTGATGAAAAAGCTCTTTGTCAAGTGATTGATGATTTTCCAATTGAGGCAAAAATCTCATTTTCCGTGCGAGATGTAGAACAAAAGAATTGGAATGAAACATGGGAAAAGGATTTCACTTTTTTTGAGGTAAATGAGAATTGCGTGGTTAGACATCCACAAGCGAATTTGCCAAAAAAATACGATTATGAGATTGTGGTAGAACCTAAAATGGCTTTCGGTTCGGGTTATCATGAGACTACTCGTTTGGTGATGAATCAAATGTTTCAAATGGATTTCAGCGATGCAAACGTGCTAGATATGGGTTGTGGAACGGCGGTTTTGGCTATTTTGGCTTCGCAGCTGGGAGCAAAAAACATTACTGCTATTGACATTGATGAGTTTTCGTATCAAAATGCTACGCATAACTGCAAGTTGAATACGTTGTCCAAAGTAGAAGTATTACTTGGAGATTCCAGTTTGCTGCAAAACCAACAATTTGACGTTATATTGGCGAATATAAATAGAAATATTTTGCTCAACGATATGGAACGTTATGTGGTAGTTTTAGCAAAAAACGGAAAACTGTTATTGAGTGGATTTTATAGCGAAGATGTTGAAATCATTTGCGCAAAGGCGCAAAGTCTTGGCTTGAAAAAAACAACTTCACGGTGCGATAATAATTGGGCTTTGGTTTGTTTTGAGAAATAAGAGATGAAGAGTATTTTTTTAGTTGGTTTTATGGGTTCGGGCAAAACTACCATTGGAAAAGTAGTTGCTCATAGATTGGGTTTTCAGCATCTCGATTTAGATGTTTATATTGAGAATAAATATCATAAAACTGTTTCTCAAATTTTTGCGGAAGTTGGCGAAAGCGAGTTTCGTGATTTAGAGAGGAAAGCCTTGCAAGAAGTT
>JAGCIZ010000042.1 GCA_017648235.1 Paludibacteraceae bacterium | reverse complement strand
TTAGAAACATTCGGAACTTCACAATTGAAGTGCGAGAGGTTGGTGTTTTGCGATAGTCGATTGAGATTGATGCCAAACTCGTGATCAAAATTTTTATCAATCTCGGAAAAACGATAAAGTTCCGTTTTCTTTGTAGGGAAACCGAGTCGACAAAAATCGGCAAATGCCTCTTCTCTAAATGAATTGGAAATAGAATCGGAATTGGCAAACAAAAGAGATTTTTGTTCGTTGAAGAAATCAATGTATTGTTGTTCTATTTTTTTCATTCGTTTTCTTGTTTAATCCAATCGTAACCTTTTTCCTCAAGTTCCAAAGCAAGTTCTTTTGTGCCAGTTTTCACAATTTGTCCATTGTACAAAATATGTACAAAATCTGGCACGATGTAATCAAGCAAGCGTTGATAGTGAGTGATTACAATGCTTGCATTTTCTGTAGTTTTTAGTTTGTTTACTCCGCTGGCTACAATTCGGAGAGCGTCGATGTCGAGTCCTGAATCTGTTTCGTCCAAAATAGAAAGTTTTGGCTCAAGCATTGCCATCTGAAAGATTTCATTACGTTTTTTTTCGCCACCAGAAAAGCCTTCGTTTACAGAACGATTAGTGAGTTTGCTATCCATTTCTACAAACTCTTTTTTCTCTCTCATCAGACGCAAAAATTCTGTCGAAGAAAGTGCAGGAAGTTGTTTGTACTTGCGATGCTCGTTGACTGCCGCACGCATAAAATTGACCATGCTTACTCCCGGAATTTCAATTGGATACTGAAAACTCAAGAACAACCCTTCACATGAACGTTGTTCGGGAGAGAGCTCCAATAAGTTTTTACCATTGAAAATAACTTCGCCCTCTGTTACCTTGTAGGCAGGATGTCCAGCAAGCACCGACGAAAGCGTCGATTTGCCAGCTCCGTTTGGTCCCATAATGGCATGAACTTCACCAGCATTGATTTCCAAATTAAGTCCTTTAAGTATTTTTTTACCTGCAATTTCTGCATGTAGATTTCTGATCTTAAGCATATTAATCGTTTTATTGTGTTTTTAATTCCTTTCTCCAACCGAGCAAAGCATCGATGGCAATAAGAAGATAGCAAAGATACAAAAACGCAGTCAATTTCATATCTAATGATAACCACAAAACAATGCTTGCTGCGTTTATAATTATCCAAAGAATCCAATTTTCAATTTTTTTACGAGCAAGCCACAACTGCCCAACAATGTTTGAGGTTAGTAAAATAGCATCGATGTATGGGTATGGCGGCAAAGAAAAAAAAGAAGGAAAAATCCGAGATAGATTCAAAACCATGTATCCCCAAATTGCTCCAATTAGAAAAATAGCAACGCAATATCCGAAAATTTCTTTACGGCGCAGCGTTGTTATTTTTAGTTTGTTTTGATCGTCCTTTTCTTGTTTATCAGGAAAAGTCCAACGCCAAATGCCATAAACATTTATAGCGATAAAAATTGTTTGTAGAATAGCCATTGAATACAAATGCTGTTGCCAAAAGATTCCGAAATAGCAAATACAATTGATTATTCCTATCCAAAATGTACACACATTTCCTCGATTGGCTAAAAAAATGGCAATGAAACCAGTAATAAAACCAAAGAGTTCTAAATAGCAAACCCTATAATCCCAAATGGTTACTAAAATATTATTGATATCAAAAAAGGACATTCTTTTTATTTTTCGGAAGCACCCTCTACCACAATTACGATTTCGCCTTTTGGCTCGTATTCGCAGTAGTGTGCGTGAAGTTCGTTAAGTGTTCCCCGCTGTGTATCCTCGTGCAGTTTAGATATTTCTCGCGAAACAGAAGCTCTGCGTTCTCCTCCAAAGGCTTCGGATAGTTGTTGCAGAGTTTTTACTAATCTAAAAGGCGATTCGTAAAAAATCATCGTACGCTGTTCGGTTGAGAGTTGCAATAGTTTGGTTTGCCGTCCTTTTTTTTGTGGCAAAAAACCTTCAAAACAAAATCTATCGCAAGGGAGACCTGAATTGACAAGTGCTGGAACAAAGGCTGTTGGACCTGGTAATGTTTCCACTTCAATTCCTTGAGCAACACAAGCACGCACCAGCAAAAAACCCGGGTCGGAAATTGCAGGAGTTCCAGCATCGGAAACTAAAGCCATAGTTTCTCCGTTTAGAATTCGACCAACAACTTTTTCCAACGTTTTGTGTTCGTTGAACTTATGGTGCGAAATCATAGGTGTTTTTATCTCAAAGTGTTTCATCAAGAAACCTGTTGTGCGTGTATCTTCTGCAAGCACAACATCAACTTCTTTGAGTAAACGCAAAGCTCTAAACGTAATGTCTTCAAGATTACCAATAGGAGTAGGAATGAGGTAAAGTTTTCCCATTTTTCTTAATCAATAAATTTGCGTTCCAAAAGATTTAAGAAGTCTTTTGCATTTTCATCTTCTTTGTCCCACGAAAAGTTTTCTGCAACGTAACTCAATGCACTTTCAAGAGAAGAAGCATTGTTTAAGTCGGCAATGGTTTTGTTCATTAATTCACCATTTCCGTTAAAAAGTTCACGTTGAAAACGGAATCTATCACCAATACTGATTGCCTGTTTTAAGTCTTCTATTTTTTGAGATGATATGATGTTGCCGAGTGTTGTATCCTCTTTTTGCAACTTTTCGTTAAGAGAAATATCTGCTTGTACTGATTCTGCTACGGTAAGTACTTTTGTTTCTTCTGTATTTTTTTCTTCAGTAATATTTATTGAAAGTTCTTCCTCTACTTCGATTACTTCTTCTTTGTCTTCTAAAACAATTGGAGTTTCTTCTATATTTTCTTCTACTATTATTTCTTCGTGTTTTGCCTCAATTTCTATTTTAACGTCTTTTTCAACTTCAATCTCTTGTACAAAAGAACTTTCTATTGGTTGCGCAATATCTTCATTTATAGGTTGAGGATTTTCTTGAGTAGTTTCATTGTTTTCCTCTAATAATTGTTTGAGGCAGAAAGCTATATTTTCTGCTTTATCAATAGAAAGGTTTATTATTGATTTAGGCAAATTGTTGTTTTCCAACAAACCTTCTAAAACGATTCCAAGTTCGTTGACATCTTTTTTGATTAGAGTAATCAATAATTCTTTGTTCATTATAATTTGGATTTATAGTTTTGATTTCATTTTTACTACTTTTGCAAAAGTAGCAAAAAGAACATTTATTCTTCACTTTTTATAAATCAAAAAAACGATGAACTTTTTTGAATCTAAAATTCATTCGGCAGAAAAAAGAGGAAGCATTGAGGTCATCTGCGGGTCAATGTTTTCTGGGAAAACAGAAGAACTTATTCGTAGGTTGAAACGAGCCAAGATAGCCAAACAACGTGTGGAAATTTTTAAGCCAACAATTGATACTCGATATTCGGAAAACGAGGTAGTTTCTCACGATCAAAACGCAATATCTTCAACACCCGTAGATAGCTCACAAAATATATTGCTAATGACAGGTGAGGTAGATGTAATAGGAATAGATGAAGCTCAGTTTTTTGACGAAGGGATTGTAGA
>JAGCIZ010000041.1 GCA_017648235.1 Paludibacteraceae bacterium | reverse complement strand
TTGTATTGAGTAAAAAACAATTTGCTTTGCAAACACAAAATGAATTGTACAGGCAAAATGTAGAACATATTCAAAAACAATTGCTCGACCAACAACAAACAATGGCGGAGGAGAAACACACTCTTCAAACTGAAGCAGACAAACGCCTTCAAGAAGAGAGATGCGTAGGAGAAAAACGTTTGCAGGAAGAGCGACTTCAGTCCGAAAAATTGCGCCGAGAAGCCGATGAACAATGGAATCAAAAACTGGAAGCACTAAAAAGCGAAATCAGCCGCATTACCATCGAACAATTGGGCAAGAAGCAAGTGTCGTTGCAAGAACAAAATCGCGACCAAATGTCCGAATTGGTAAAACCCTTGCGCGAAAAATTTGAAGCATTTGAAAAATCGGTCAACGAAAGTAAAACGCAAAACGCTGTTCAAAAAGAGGAACTAAAAAAGAGTTTTGAGGGTATGCTCAAACTATTTGAACAACAGCAAAATCAGGCCGTAAGCAGCATTAAAGAGCAAACTGAAAAAATTGGTAGCGATGCTGCCAACCTTACCAAAGCCCTTAAAGGCGATAGCAAAATGCAGGGCGACTGGGGCGAAATGATACTCGAAACCATTTTGGAAAACAGCGGGTTGATAAAGGGCGAAAACTACTTTGTGCAAGATAACGTAAAAGACGAAGATGGTAAGAATTTCCGACCAGATGTGGTAGTAAAATTTCCCGAAGGAAGGTCGGTGGTGATAGACTCCAAGGTGTCGCTTACTGCCTACGCTGATGCGATGGCCACTGAGTTGGAAGAAGTGCGCACACAGCGCATGGCAGCTCACGTACAAAGTGTGCAAAAGCATATTGAAGAGTTGTCTAATAAAAAATACGATGAATTAGTGCAAAACGCCATTGGCTACGTACTACTGTTTATCCCCAACGAGGCAGCGTATAGTGCAGCTCTTAAAATGCGTCCGCTATTAGCACAGGAGGCATACAAAAAACATATTATCATTATTTCGCCTAGCAACTTACTGATGACGTTGCAATTGGCGTATAACCTTTGGCAGTACGACAAGCAAACCAAAAACATCGAGAACATCGTAAAAAGTGCCGAAGGTCTGTACGATAAGGTAGCTACTTTTGCCGAGTCGTTTGATAAAATCGGCAATCAGATTCAAAATCTATCTTCCGTTTTTGAAGCAGCAAAAGGGCAACTTTCCGATGGCAAAGGCAATGTGCTGAGTCGTGTTGAAAAGCTTAAAGAATTGGGAATCAATCCTAAAAAAAGTCTGAAAGCTAAAGAATCGACAAGCGAGTTGCTTGAATAGTTTTTTTTTACAAAAATGGCTTAGTAGCTTTTTTTGCTTCTTTTTTTTG
This sequence comes from Paludibacteraceae bacterium, assembly GCA_017648235.1. Classification (GTDB taxonomy): domain Bacteria; phylum Bacteroidota; class Bacteroidia; order Bacteroidales; family Paludibacteraceae; genus RGIG9608. The sequence continues at coordinate 921 of JAGCIZ010000041.1, read as the reverse complement.
CCAAAAATTCTATTATAATTACTTTTGCGTGTTTTTTAGAAAACACATTGTTTCACTAATCATTTTTTGAAATGGACGATCCGGCTGGTAATCAGTATGAAGAAAGTAAGAGCCAAAAAGTATCTTGGGCAGCATTTCTTGTTGGATTTGTCTATTGCTCAACGAATTGCTTCAAGTCTTGAACTTGAAGGCAAGATGCCTGTTCTCGAAGTTGGTCCGGGAATGGGAGTTCTCACACAATACTTATTGCAAAATCAGAATATTGAACTTACTGCCGTTGAATTGGATTCGGAGTCGGTTGAATATTTGGCGCAGAAGTTTCCTTCTCTGAAAGTACTCGAAGCCGATTTTCTAAAATTAAATTTAGAAACTCTTTTCCCTGACAAATTTTGTATCATAGGTAACTATCCGTATAATATTTCGAGTCAGATTTTTTTCAAACTTTTGGATTATAAAGATAAGGTTCCTTGTCTTTCTGGAATGATTCAAAAAGAAGTTGCTGAACGCATTGCAGCAAAACCAGGAAGTAAAACCTATGGCATTTTGAGTGTGCTTTTACAAGCATATTTCGATGTAGAATATCTGTTTACGGTATCGGAACATGTTTTTGACCCTCCGCCTAAGGTCAAATCGGCTGTTATTCGCCTTACTCGCAACGAAGTTGAGAAGATTTCGTGCGACGAAAAGTTGTTCAAAACAGTGGTGAAAACAGCCTTCAACCAACGCAGAAAAACACTGCGTAACTCGCTCCGTCCATTGCTTGGCGACAATAAAACTTTAACTTCGGAAAGAATTTTTGATGCACGACCAGAGCAATTAGGAGTTGATGAATTTGTTCAGTTAACCAATTTAATTGCTCCGTTTGTGAGCAGAACGTAGAGAAAAAAAACAGAGTGTTATGTCAGAATTCAGATTGTTTTA
>JAGCIZ010000040.1 GCA_017648235.1 Paludibacteraceae bacterium | reverse complement strand
TCAAATCGCAAGTGTTGGCTGCCCGAGTGAATCATAAGGTGGAGAGTCTCAATTTTTTGATTTTTAAGCCCAAGAATATAGAGTTTATCGATGCTACTGTTTCGGCAGGAATGAGGGTCTATGAGCGCTCCATATCCATGGTAATGGCCAAGGCGGTAAAAGATTTGTTTCCTCGTGCGGTTTTGAGAATAGAACATCCCATATCAAAAGGTGTTTTTTGCAAAATCAGTTCGTTCAGAAACATCAGTGAGGAGCAAGTGCAGCAACTAAAAGCACGTATGCAAGAAATTGTTGATTCCGATTTGCCTATTTACGAAGAGGAAAAACAAACATCGGAGGTTACCCAAATTTTCCGCAAACGCCACAAAATGGACAAAGTGCGACTTTTTGAAACTTTGGAAATGCCTTATACTCGTTACTTCCGTATAGAGGATTACTACGACTATTATAGTGGCATTTTGGTGCCTTCTACAGGTTATTTGCAGGTGTTTGATTTGCAAAAGTACCAAGATGGAATTCTTCTGCGTATACCCAATAAGTTGGATCCTAATCGTTTGGAAGATGTTGTGCCTCAACCCAAGTTGTTCGAAGTTTTCAAAGAATACATCAAGTGGAATAAAATTATAGGGTTGAGCAGTGTAGGCGATTTTAATCAGTTTACTCAAACCAATAAAATACAAGGAATCATCAAACTTTCTGAGGCATTGCACGAAAGAAAGATTGTGCAAATCGTGGAAATGATTCTCCGACGCAAAACAAGTAAGTTTATACTTATCTCTGGTCCGTCGTCGTCGGGGAAAACAACTTTTACCAAGCGTTTGGCGTTGCAGTTGTCGGTTGTGGGACTAAAACCAATAATGCTTTCGCTCGACAATTACTTTGTGAACAGAAAAGATACTCCACTCGATGAAAACGGCGATTGGGATTTTGAGCATATCAATGCGCTCGATTTGCCACTTTTCAACCAACAACTAAAGCAACTCTTGGCAGGTGAGGAAGTTGAAATTCCTTTCTATAACTTTGAACTTGGAATACGTCAGTATAGAGGAGAAAAACTTAAACTCAACAAAAACAATGTGTTGCTGATAGAGGGAATTCATGCTTTGAATCCCGACTTACTAGCGGCAATTCCGGACGAATCGAAGTTTAAGATTTATGTTTCTGCTCTTACTACGATTTCTTTGGACAATCACAACCGCTTGGCTACTACAGATACACGTCTTTTGCGTAGAATAATTCGTGATTATAAGTTTCGTAACTATTCGGCACAGGAAACGATTGCTCGCTGGCGTAGTGTAAGAGCGGGCGAAGATAGGTGGGTTTTCCCTTATCAGGAATATGCCGATGTGATGTTTAATTCGGCATTGCTGTTTGAACTGGCAGTTCTCCGCAAACATGCGGAACCTGTTCTATCGGAAGTTTCTCCGTTGAGCGAAGAGTATGCAGAAGCCTCTCGTTTATTGCGTTTCTTGAAATATTTTGCTCCAATTTATGAAAATGAGATTCCTCCCACATCTTTGTTGCGCGAATTTTTGGGAGGTAGTAGTTTTACGTATTGATGAGGTTGAGAAATGAAAATCTGGAAAATCAATATTTTTATCTTATCGGTTTCTATTCTTTTGC